>UQCL01000028.1 GCA_900539505.1 uncultured Campylobacter sp.
GTCCTTATATATCTAATAACTCATAAAAATTAAATAAAATACTTTAATAAAGAATTAATAAATCTTTTTAAAAATAACCTATGCGCTTCGATTTCACATTTAGGCGCTCTAGCACAAACTCAACGCAAAGCCAAAACAAGAAGCCCCATAGACGGGGCTTAACTCGATAATTTATTTTGCTTTTTTAGCCTTTTTGCTTCGCGTAGCCTTAGCATGAGTTCTAGGAGAGCGGTTTGAGATGATTGGCTTACCGTCAGGATATTTTTTCTGCACGTGATTTACAGGTATCGCCGCACTGCTGCTAGCGCCGTATTTCTCGCCGTTTGTGAAATACTTCCTCATCACTTCCTTCCATCTTTTTGCGTATTTATTCGCGCGAGGAGAGTCATTTAAGATATCCTCGTAATCGTAAATTCTCTCATAGAAGTCGTTAGTTAGTTGATCGTCGATAGTGATTCTGCCGTTGTCGATCGATACGCCTAGGTAGACGCCTGTTTGCTCGCCTGGACTTACCATCCATGCAGAGATATCAGGCAGATCGGTTGCGCGACCGGTTCTTCTACCTACGCCGCCTGCTGCGGCACCTACATTGATCTCAAGGGTGTCTGTGCCAGTAAAAATGTCTTGATATGACTTTGTAGTGTGGAATATCATAACGATGTCGCTCGTCTCGTAGCCTGCTTGTAAGCCCACGCCGTAGCCTTTATATTTGATAAAAATCGGTGAACTCCACTCGCCGTTCTCGCCTTTGACGCTAAAAATTCCATCGCCGTATTGTAGCGATGCGCCCGCAGCTAAACGTTTTACGTCGGTTAGGATTGCGACGGCTTTGGCGCTAGTCAGATAGCGCTCATCGGTACCGAAGTTATTAGCCGCTACGAAAGATCTAACGACATTAGTCGCCGCTATAACCTCTTGATTTGCCACGACGTCCGCGTGCAAAAGACCGCAAAGTGCAACAGATGCTAGAAGCAAAAACTTTTTCATCATTTAATCCTTTTAAAATTGAATTTTCGTTATTATAACAGCAATTTCATTTGTTTTAGCTAATTTTTAACAAAAAATTGATGAAAAATAACGAATTTTGGAAAATTTATGAAATTTCTAGCTATTTTTGCACTTTTGGCGATCAAAATTTTCGCTTTAGACATAGTAAATGGTGATGTTATTATCTTAAAATTAGATAAAAGCACAACCGAGTTGAGCTTTGGCTCAAAGAAAATCCCCCTCATCGAGGCACCAAATTCTAACGATAAAATCGCCGTTTTAGCGGCGAATTACCGCGCTAAGGGAGATTTCGCGCTGAGAATAGTAGATCAAAGCGGCAGCCACGAGCAGATCGTCGCTTTGAAAAAGGGCGAGTATAAAAAAGAGGCTCTAAGTGTCGCTCCTGGTAAAGTTAAACCGCCCAAAGAAGCCGCTGCGCGTATCAAAAAAGAGCTCGACGAAGCCAACGCAATCTATGCGATCACCACGCCGCGCTATCTTTTTTCCACGCCGTTTGAGCTGCCTTTAAACTCCAAAATAACCTCTGCATTCGGCAATGCCCGCACCTTTAATGGCGAGCTTAAAAGCTATCACAGCGGCACCGATTATCGTGCCGCGGTAGGCACTGTGGTGCGCGCTGCCAACGACGGCGTCGTAGTCATCGCCAAAGACCGCTACTACGCGGGCGGTTCGGTCGTGATTGATCACGGCGGCGGCATCTATTCGCAGTACTATCATCTAAGCGAGATCAAAGTGACGCTTGGCGATCACGTTCACAAAGGCGATGAAATCGCACTTTCGGGCGAGAGTGGTAGAGTTAGCGGCCCACATCTGCACTTCGGCATCGCGATCAACGGCGTGAGCGTCAATCCGCTAAGCTTCGTCGCTAAATTCAACGAAGTGGTTTTTGGCGAGCGCTAAAATGCCCTACAATCCGAAGGAATTAATGAAAAAAATTCTCGCAGGCAGCGATTTTAAGCTAAAAGGCTCGGTCAAAGGTCGTGTGCGCGTCGCGAGTAGGGACGGAGCGATCGTAAATTTTACCGCTGCAGACTTCGGCGTGCAGAGCCTAAACGACAAAATTTCGCTTAGTGGCGAGCAGTTCGAGCGCTTTAGAGCTAGAATTTTTGGGATTTTAAACTCTGGCGGACGTGAGCTTGCAGGCAGGCTCACTCTCTCTTCTACGCCCAAAAAGAAAGCCCGCACAGATCGTTTCCGCGCAGCGGATGGTTATGGTTATGCGGAGTTTGGCGACGCCTGCGATTTTAGTAGCTTTTGCGACGAAGATTTAGGCGCAGTTTTGCCAGAGGCAAATGACAGCTTGGCAAAGACTTCGTATGCCACAAATGCAAGGCGCGGCGAGCGAGATCTTTCTGCGTGCAGCGCTCAGAGTGCGCAAGGCTTTACTTTACAGGCAGAATTTCAAGATGTTTCGCAAGCAGAATTTTATGGCGCAGCTCGGGCGGAATTTTGCGTAGATACGGCGTGCGAGAATTTTATTTCGCAAAATGATGCTGCGCAGGATGACATGAGTATGGGGCTTGCTGCTAATTTCGAAGAGAGCGCAAATGCGAGGAGTAAAAATTTTATGCCGCAAAGCTCTGTGCCTGCGAATTCTGCCAAAGGACAAAGCTTCATTCCTGCATCGCGAAATTTTGTTTCTGCGCAAAGCTCTGCGCTCGTGAAAGATTCCGTATTTGGGGCGCAAAATTCTAATTTTATGGCGCAAACGAAGAATTTTGTGGCTGAAAATTCGTTTGTAGCAGAGCAGGACGCGGACTTACGAAGTAAAAATTCTACGGCGCAAGGCTCTGCATCAAAAAATTCCACTTTCGTAAATTCTGCGCTTGATATAAAGTGCGCAAATGATTGTGGGTCTCAAGGCTCCGAGTTTTCCAAGGGGCAAAGCGCTAATTTCGCTAGCTGCCGTGCCGCAAATTTTGCCTTAGAAAATGCCTCGGAATTTACGCCTCAAGATGGGAATTTCGCCGGTGAGAATTCAATATTTTTGGCAAAAGGGCAAAATTACGCGCCCGAAAATTCCGATGGGCAAAATTTAGCACAGAAAAGCTCCGCGCGAGAGCAACATCCTTTAAATTTGCCGCCGCAAGCGGGAAATAAATTTGCTCTCGAATTTGAGCAATCCGCGCAGCCTGCGTTAACGGGTGAGAATTCCACGTTTGCTTCTTCTATGACGGAGGGGGCGCTTGGTGATGAGCCCGCGTCTGCTGCTTTTGGGAGCGAATCAACTTTTGCAACTAAGCCCGTAAATTTCTATGACAAGCCTGCGCGCAAAGCGCCTACAAAAGAGCGTGCGCGCCTCTCGGAGCGTCCGCAGGCTTTGCCTATTGCAAGCGCTTCGCGTCCTATCTCGCTACCGCAAGCGCCTAGAGCTAGGCTCATCGAGCTTAAGCCGCGTTTTATAGGCATCGCGCATAGGATTAAAATTTCGTTTTTGAAAAAGAGCGCGAGCGAGCCGGGCGAAGGGGTTTTGGCGCGCGTTCGTATTCCACTTTTGATGGAGAATTTCGGTCTTAATGATATTTTGTCGTCCACGGCGAGCTACCAAATGGCGAAAAAGATGGTGCGCACGATTGCCGATCTTTACATCGCCAAGGACCTGCGTGGCGTGCACATAGACGTGCCGGTGCGCCTTGAGATGGGCTTTAAAAGCGGTATCTCCGACGTCAGCAACCACGCCTTTATATTTAAGCTCATCGAGGACAGCCTCGTCAAAAACGGCGTCATCGACGATGATAACGCAGATATCGTGCGGGAGATCAAGCTCTTTAAGCAAGACGTTTTCGACGGGGTTTTAGTAAACATCATGCGGTTTGAGTAGAGGCTTTGCGGCGCCTTGCAGATAAATTTTAAAAAATTTGCGTTGCCGTATGAAAATTCGCCGTTTTCGAGCTTTAGCTCGCACCGCAACAAGCGCTTTTTAAAATTTTTTTGATCAAACCGGTAAAAATTTGAAAGGATTGAGATGCAAAAAGCCTTTTTTAATTCGCCTATTGGAATGCTTGAAATTTGTGATGATGAGATCGGGATCTGCAGCATCGACTGGGTCAAAAGCTCTGTCTGCGGGCCCAATGATGAGATCTTTAAAAAACACGACGCAGGGCTTAAATTCGGTTTTGTGCGTGCAGCGGACGATAAAGGACGCGATTTAAGGCTTAGCGATTTAAGAAAGAATTTGGCTCTTTGCACCGACGAGCTTGGCGCATATTTCAGGGGCGAGCTTGAAAGCTTTAGCGTTAAACTGAGCCAAAATGGCACGCAGTTTCAAAAGTCCGTGTGGAGCGAGCTTTTAGAGATTCCTTACGGCGAGGTCGTAACATACGGCGAGCTAGCTCGGGCTATCGGCAGACCGCACGCAAGCCGCGCAGTAGGCGGCGCAAACGGCAAAAACAAAATCCCCATCATCGTGCCGTGCCACCGCGTCGTAGCTACGGGCGGGCTCGGAGGATACAGCGGCGCGGGCGGCGTAGCTACCAAAGCGTGGCTACTAAACTTTGAAAGAGAAAGCCTAGCCAAATTTGGCAAGTAAAATTCCGTTAAATTCTGCCTTGCAGGCACGGCGCTGATTTTAAAATTTTACCGCGCGACGCTGCGAAATTCTATAAAGCGATTTTGTAAATTTCTAGTTTTTGCGGCGACCAAGATAGTTGAAATTTTGCAAGAAGCGAAGCCTACTTGAAGCTCTAATTTGGAATTTATCGCGCCGCAGACGCCTGCTATGAGCGGTTGAAATTTTTCGCAGCAGTAAAATTTAGCCTCGCGAAATTCTACGCTGAAGTCTTTCGATAAATTTTCATCTTGCGTGCATTTAGTGCGACAGCGCGTAAAGCAGCAAAATTTTGAATCCTTTTCGTGAAAATAGGCAAGGATAGCAAGTTTTGAGGCGGAATTTTGCAGAGGTTAAAATTCTGTGTCGCTACGCCGTATGGGCAAAATTCCACGCCGCTGTATCAAAGCAAAGTAAAATTTTAATCGCGCTTGTCAGGCAGGGTTAAAATCCGCGCAGAGGCGGTAGGGCGAGGCAGAATTTCTCGCAGCGGCAATGCGGCTAAGCAAAATTCTATAAATCCACAAAGCGGGCGGTATCCCGGGCAAAAGTGGCATCGTCTTAGTCAGGCTTCTTGCGTAAGCAGCGGACGCGCCAAAGATAAAATTTTTCACGAAGACGGCAAAGTACAGCAGTATGCCGCTAGAGTCACCTGACGAAGATGAAATTCTACGCAAAGAGAGCGAGAGGAATTTTGCGCAAAGATCGCGCTATTTGCTGAAATTCTCGCAGAAGCAGCATTTTTATAAAAAATCCTAGTAGGGGCAGCATTATCGTCGTCAAAGCTCGCCTTTGAGGTGGTGGCGTTTTGCTAAGGCTTCTTGCGAAATCGACATTGCATAGCAAAGTAATTGTAAAAGCGGCGAGCGTGCTGTAGATAAAATTCTTAGCAAAAGCGGCGTAGCAGGGCAAAATTTCTACGCAATACGCACGGCAAAGATAAAATTTGCCAAGCAACTACGAGCGAAAACCCTGGCAAATTTGGCGAAGCTTGGCAGAACGCAGAAAATCTATGCAGCTTTGCCAAATTCCTAAATTAGCCGAAATTTTCTATCAGATCGCTAAAAATTTTAGCTAAATTTTCGACATCGCTAATCTCTACTCGTTCGTTGATCTGATGGATCGTGTCGTTTCGCACGCCAAACTCCGCTGTCTCCACGCCAAACTCCGCGAAGTATCTCGCGTCGCTCGTGCCGCCTGCGGTGTTTAGCTCGGCTGCTGCGCCGCAGATCTTCTGCACGCTAGCGCTTAGTTTTTGCACGATTTTGGAGTTTCGCTGAGTTAAAAAAGGCTTTGAGGAGCTTTTTAGCGCAAGGTGTAGCGACGCGCCTGCTCGCAGCTGTGCGGTGCAACTCATTTCTAGCTTGCCGCAGGATTCGCTTTCGCTGCATAGCGCGTCTTTAGCGTCCAGTTCAAATAACCTCAGTACGTAGTCTCGCACGTCTTCTAGCCCCAGCCCTACGCCGCCGCGGACGTTAAACATCACGCGCACGTCCTTGGGTGTTACGTTTACGACCTGTGAGCCGCCGCGAATGTCGGTGATGACTATCTTAGCTGGAGCAAAATCCTCGCTACCCGCGTCCAGATCATGCCCCGCGAGGCTTGCAAGCACCGGCGCTAAAATGTGGACAGGATTGATGCATTTATCTGGGTAGGCTGCGTGCCCGCCGATACCCGTGAGTGTGAGGACGCCGTTAATCGAGCCGCGGCGGCCGATCTTAATGGTATCGCCGAAGCGCACTTCACATGTAGGCTCCGCAACGACTGCGAAGTCGGGTATGGCACCTTGCTCGCGCAATTTAGAGAGCATTTCGCGCGTGCCGTAGATGCCGTCGCCCTCCTCATCGCTGGTTAGCAGCAGGCTCAGCGTGCCCTTAAAATCGCGTGCCGCCGCTAGCGCGCAGATCGCCGCTGCGATGCCGCTTTTCATATCCTGCGCGCCGCGCCCGTATAAAAAGCCCTCCGCTTCCACCGGCACAAACGGATCGCTCGCCCAGCCTTCGCCCGGCGGCACGACGTCGATGTGCCCGGCAAAGCATAGATGCGGACCCTGTCCGAAGCGCTTGGTAAAAATCGCGTTAGTTACGCCGTTTAGCTCGAATCTATCCTCGCTAAAGTCCGCCAGTAGCATCGAGACGTAGTTGAAAGCTCCGTCGTCGCTAGGTGTGAGCGAGCGGAATTTGATGAGCTCTTTTAGAATTTCAATCGGTTTCATAAGCCTTCCTTTGGTTTAAATTTTAGCGAAAATTATAGCGTATAAAAGCTTTAGCGCAAAAAATGTCAAAATAAACGCCGAGATATATGCAAATGCCAGCACTACTATATTTGGAAGCTTGCTACGAGCTAGATATATTGCAAGCGGAAAAAGCGTGATCCAAGCTAAAATTCCGCTTACAAGCCCCGCAAGGGCAAGCGCGAAATCTGCTCGCGCGGTGCCGGCAGATACGCTGAGCCAAAACATAATGACGTATGGATTTAGTAAATTTATTAAAAAGCCTTTGCCGTAAAGCGCCGCGCCTGAGCAAGCCTCGACGCTTGCAGGTTGCACCGAGCGAGTCGCGCCATGCCAGATCGCGTACGCCGTGTAGAGCAAAAAGCACGCGCCAAATATCGATATGCAGGCAAAAACGATCGGGATTTTGGCTAACTGCGATATGCCAAACGCCGATAGCGCTAGATACAGCATATCCGCGCTCATGGCGCCGAGGCCCAGGCACAGCGCCTTGGTGTAGCTTCGCAGCGCGTAGGACATTATCAGTACGTTTACCGGGCCGATCGGCACGCTAACGCCAAGTCCCATCAAAATCCCTTGTAAAAATTGTTGCATCCCTCTCCTTACATTCCCCAAACTGCTCTAAAATTTCGGCGTGCGATGCTGCGAATAGATCTATGGGCGCGGCTTTGCAAATAGATCGATGACGCACAGCTTCGCGAATGGATCAATCCTAAAATTCCGCGCGACCGTCGATCGGTTTTTAAATTTAACGCAATCGTCGCCGTAATGCGCCTTAATTTTAAAATTTTAACGCGAGCGGTTGCATGTGCCTCGGCTTTGAAATTTTAACGAGCGCTTCACATACACGCTCAGTTGCAAAATTTCAATATGAGCATTATGTGCTTGAATTATACGAGTATTCGTGCGACGGACCCGCTCACTAGACTTTAAATTTAGCTTTTAAATTTCAATGCGCGGATCGTGGTTTAAATTTGTAGTTTAAATTTGCGGCTCGAATTTTGTGAGGCAAAATTTGCCGTTTTGCTGCGTCGCTAAGTTTTCGAGTTAAATTCCGCAAGGCAAAATTTAAATTTCATCGCCGGTAGCAGAGCCGTCACTCTAGTCGTGAGCTAAATTTAACAAGGCAAAATTTAAACTAGCAAAAGATTGGCGACGAACGACGGCTTGCGCAAGTCGGTAAATTTTAATCGCGTAAATTTAAAGATCGCGGCGGTAAAATTTAGCCCGCCGAAATTTTGCTTTGCGTAATTTCGCATATCCGCGCTCATAAACGGCTCATGATCGCAGATAAAATTTTGCGAAGCGAAATTTCGCGCCTTAAAATTTTATCCGCAAATTTTAAAATCCAGCCGCAACGTCTGAAATTTAGCCGCGCGCCCGTAATTTGGCTACGCCCTCATTTTAAATTTTATCGGCCGCCGCAAAACCTGGCCCGCAAAACAGATGTGCCGCAGAGCAGGTCCCGCCGCGACGCCAAATCGCGCCGTAAATTTTATCGTTTCGCAGTGGGACAAATTCCGTGCTGCGAAGCAAGAATCTGCGCGCCGCGCCGTATTAAATCTGCACCGCAGAGCAAATTTCGAGCTAGTCTCGCGCCGCAGCCTGGTTTGCAGAGATATTGCGCGCAAAGCTCGCTTTGCAAAACATCGCGACGCAAGAGCTTTAAGCAGTCTGCTTCGTAAAATTCCGCGATCGCAATAGCTAAATTTAAAACGAAAAATCCCCCGTCGCGCCGTGCGACATGCTCTCATAAACCGCCTTGACGTATTTATCGCGCACGGCGCAATCTAGCAGCTTCTCGCACTCCAGGCAGCTGGTGAGGTTATGCTCTGCCTGGCACGCCTGCAGCGCGACTAAGCTTTTATCCAAAATTTCGTCGTAAACGTCGCGCGGCGCGGCAACCTCGGTATCCGCCATCAGTTTTTCCCGCCGTAAATTTCATGCATCTTCGCGATCTCGTACTTCGAGCCGAAAAAGCAAGGGCTGCTTTGGTGGATCTTTTCGATTTTAAGCTGCAAAAGCGAGCCGTTCGCGCCGTCGCTGGTGGCGCCTCCCGCGCGCTCGAAGATAAACGCAAACGGTAGCACTTCGAAGGTTACGCGAAGCTTGCCTTGCGGATGATCGCTGGTAGCGGGGTAGCTGAAAAGTCCGCCGCCTTTTAATAAAATTTGATGCAGATCGCTTACCATCGCGCCGCTGTATCGCAGGCGGTAGCCCTCATCAAACAGCGCCCGCACGAGCTTTCGGTGCGGTTCGCTCCAGCCCTTTTGCGTCGCGCCCGTGGCGTTTAGTTTACCCTTTTCGCTTAGACGCAAGTCTTTTACGAAGCTAAATTTGCCCTCGCGATTTAGGCGGTAGAGCTTCGGCGCGTCCTCGCAAACGACCATCTCAAGGCGCGGTCCGTAGATGCAATAGATCGCCGCTTTTAAGCTTGCGGGCGAAATTTCATCCTCGTAGATGCCAAATATCGAGCCCACGGCGAAATTTACGTCCACCAAGCTCGAGCCGTCGAGCGGATCATAAGCGACGATGAGGCGCGCGTCCTCTCGCAGCGTTAAAATTTCATCTTTCTCCTCGCTGATTAGGGCGCGCACGAGCGGATTTTTGCGAAATTCCGCCTCGATTATGGCGTCGCTTTTTACGTCGAGTTTGAGCTGCGTATCGCCCGTGCTGTTGTGATGATCGGTGTAGCCGAAGTCCGCGTATTTCAGCTCCTCGGCGATTTGTAGCGCAATATTTTGGATTGACTTTACGATCTCTTGCATTTTATTCCTTTACATTTTTTTGGCGTTTTTTAAGATCCATTCGCTAATGCCCGCAGCGTCGTTGATGTCGAAATTTACGCGGCAAAATTTGTCCATCTGCTCGCCGCTTAAATTTGAAGCGATCGCGTCCGAAAAGGGCAGATACGCCGGATCGATCTTGTCGCGAAACAGGCTAATGCGCGGCAGCGGCAGCGTCTTTAGCCCCTCTACGAGCAAGATATCAAACTCGCCTAGCATCCGCACAACCTCGTCAATTTGCATGCAGCGCTGCGAAAAATAGCTCGTTCGCGTCGGGCTCATCACGACGGTTTCGGCGCCGAGCTCGCTAAATTTGGCGCTGTCCTTGCCCTCTACGTCGAAGCGCGCCTTGTCGCCCGGATCGTGCTTTACGATCGCGATCCGTAGTCCGCTAGCGATAAAAATTTTAGCGATCTTGCAAATTAGCGTCGTTTTGCCGCTGTTGGAAGGGCCTGAAAATGCGATAACAAGTCTTTTCATTTTTAAAATCCGGCTTTTTAAGATGAGCAGATTGTAGCGAATTTAGCCTTTTAAAAAGCAAAATTCGTTAAAATGCGCCTAAAATTTCAAAGGAAGATCGATGAAGAAATTTGATTTTAGCGGCGCGCTAAACGGCCTGCTAAAGGGCGCGCTCCTAGCCGCGCTAGCGCTATTTTTAAACTCCTGCTCCGCAAACGATCCCCGTCACGATCCGCTTAAAAACGAGTTTTTGGCCTACACGCAAAAATTTGAATCGGTGCGTGCGGGCGATCGATATTTGGGAGTGGCGACCTATCTAAATCCCGTCGCGCCCGAGCTTAGAAACGCCGCGGAGGACGAGGTGTTTTTGCTCACCTCCTATCCTAAAGAGGTGCAGATCCGCGCGGTGCAGATCAACGGCGCAAACGCAAACGTAGTGCCGCTGAGCGACGGCGATCCGCTTTTGCAAAAGGAGCTTTTTAAGATCGCGTGGGCGAGCCGATACAAGATCACCGCGCCTAAGAGCGATAAGGACGAGCTGGTGCTTAGCTACCGCACCTCAAATGGTCTGGGTGCCACTATGAAATTTCGTAAAATTTCAAAGTCGCTGTATTGGCAGCCGCAGATCGATCTGAAAGATTAAAGGAGAGAGGGTGGGCTACGACATAAGCTACCATGCGATCGGCAAAGATGAAATTTCGCAGTGGTATTTTAAGCCGCTAAAGCTCGCACAGAAGGGAGATTTTGAGGCTATCGCTAAAATCGCGCGCGAAGCGGGGATGGATGAATTTTATGTAAAAAAATACGCGGACGGCTTCCGCTCGGCGCTGCAGTACGGCACGCAGGAAATTTTCAATAAAACGCACGGATTTCACCTCGCCGTGGCGCAAGGCTATTTTAGAGAGTATTTTTACACGCGCGGCACGGCGTTTAGCTTTTTGGCGGAGCAAAGCTCTAAATTTAAAACCTACATAAGCGATTGGCACGAGGTTTTGCCGGCGGAATTTTTAGCGGAGTTTAGCGGCGAAATTCACAACGAAATCATCGAAAACTACTGCTGCGGCGCGTATCTTAGCGCCGATGGCGTGCAGAAACTGCTGCGCGATTATGAAGCGGACGGTGAGATAAAAGAGGCGATAGATGAGTTTTACGCGCAGAATTTGCCAGTGTTTTTAAAGGCGCTAAATTTGGCTCGCGAGCTTGAAGTAGGGCTGCTTGAGGCTACCGAAGTGGTTGAGCCCAATCCGATCGATCTGAATAGGTCCGAGTCGTTTTCAAATCTTTTTAATTGCGATACGCAGGGCGCGCTGATCTACGCGGAAATCGCCGCGCAGCAGATCGGTGAGGCGATAGAGCGAGATAAGACAGGCGGCGGCAATAGGATGATCAGAGAGAATTTTACCTCGCGCGGCGAGAAATGCGACGAAAAAAGCTCCGCCTCGCGCGGCGTCAATGCAGCGGGCGGCAGTGCAATAGAAACGGACGGCGGCAGCACAGTGCAAGCAGACGGCGAGAATTCCGTCCAGTGCAGCGGCGATACGATAGAAGACGGCGGCAAGAATTCCACCGCAGAAGATCATAAAGACGAAACCTCCGCAGACGGCGAGAATTCGTTTTTCGGCAAGATCAAAGGGCTTTTTAAATAGCAATTTGATCGCTAAATTTTAAAGTGCTCGCGGAGTCGTACGATTAAATCGCGATTAAATCATCTCGCGCTCGCAGGTCCCACGCCGTTAAATTTAGCTAAAACGGCGCAGCGGCAAGCGCAAATTTAAAATTTAAAACTTGCCGAAATTTTAAAACGGCGGTTTGCATATCTGAAGTTACGAAATTTTAAAGCACCGCAAACAGGCTGCAAAAGCGGCTAAATTTAAACCCGTCGCAGCCTTTGCGGCGGGTACCTGCGAATAGGTTATCTGTTTAATTTCGTAGCCGAAAGCGCCTGATTTTAATTTCACGCCACTTAAAATTCTACGCTCTGGCGCTAATTTAATCGCTCACAAAACGCCGCGATAAAATTTCAATGAATTTTGAATTTTAAAGCTCGTCGCCCCAGAAATAAAGCTCGAAAAAAGCAAGCGCAAAGATAAAAAAGACTATCAGCGCCGCGCCGCCCGCTCGGACGTAGCTCTCGTCCCCTACGCCGAATTGCACGCAATACGTAAACGCCATAAAAAACAAGCAAGCCGCTAAATTTGCGGTGCGTTTCTTTTTGTCTTTAAACGACGATACGCACAAAATAGCGGCTATTATGAGAACTACGGTCGCGATAATTTGCATGGCGCGCCACCTTTCGTGCAGATCAGGAAATGGCCGTCATTAGGCATTAATAGATAAAATTTAACCACTGAAGTCAAAATAAATTCGCACGATTTTATAGCGCCTTGCCTACTTTTGCGGTAAAATTTTGCCGTTTTGATCTGCTCGTCTAAGCTCTTAGCGGGCAAATTTTGCGCTTTTGGGGCGGCGGCTTTTAAAATTTTTCGCTCGTCGCCTCTTAAAATAATTCTCCGAGCTCGCCGCCAGCTTAGCGGAAGTCGTCGCTTCTGCTCGGTATCAGCAGATCTTGCAGCTCCTGTTGCACCGAGACTTTCCCGCGCGGATCGAGGATCTGCGAATAGATGATAAAATTTGCAAGCACCTTTTTGCCGTAGTCCCTACTCTCGGCATAGGGCACGAGCTCCATGCTAAGCCACGGCTCAAATTTGCCCTTATTAAACATATCGCCGCGCTGAAGCATCTTTTTGACGAGCCCGAGCCCGCCGTTGTAAGCGTATGCGATGAAAACCGGGCTGTAAATTTTGCGCTCCAACCAGTCGATGTGGATGTTGGCGAAGCGGTAAGCGACCTCAGGGCGGAACATATCGTCTTGATCGAAGCCGTCGATTTTGAGTTGCTTTTTGCCGATTTCGTTAGCCAAAAACGGCATAAATTGCATCATCCCAAGCGCATACGACGTAGATACCGATGCGGGTACGAAGCGGCTTTCTTGGCGGGCGAGCGCCAAAATTAGCGCCTTGCGGCGGTTATCGCCGTCGCCGATATACTCCATAAACGGCGTCGGATAGAAGTTGTCCTTGCCGCCGCTTGCTTTATTCATGATGTATGAGTACTCGCCGATGCTTTGCTTGGTGTCGAATTTTTTAGCAAATTCCAAAAGTTGTGGGCGCGACATCTGATCAGCGCTATTTTTCGTGCGAACCCAAGCGAAAGGATCGGTGATGTCGTAGCCCTCGATGGAATTTTTAGCGGGGTTTGGGATGATGATGTTTAAATTTTTATTTCCCGAAATCTCTTTGGCATAAAGCGCGTAGAGGCTGTAGTATTCGCTTGCGGCAAGCTCTTTTACGATATTTTGATCTCCGCTTAGCAGATATACCCAAAATTTCGCATTGTGCACATCGTGAGGCTTCTCAAAGCTCGCAGCCGCGCGGCTAAAAAACGCAAGCGCAGCCCCTTCGTCGCCCTGCATGACGGCATTTACGCCGAGCATAAACGCTACGTCCTTGTCCACGGTCAGCGGATCGACGCCCGTGAGCGAGCGGCGCAAGCGCGGGTATTTGCGGTTGATTAGCGCGTCGTTAAGAACCGCTTTAAAGCTCGGCTGCGTACTTAAGCCCGTGACGAACGTTTCGTCGGCGTCGATGTCGATCAGAGCGTCCTTGCCGGAACTTTTTAGATAATTGTAATATAAAAAGTAGTTTTGCGCGTTACGGCTCTGCATAAAATACTCGCTCGGATTTTCGTCGTTAAATCCGCGCAGTAAATTTGCGGCGTTTCTGCTCGCCGCGTCTTGGTGACTCTCTAGTTGCAAAGCGAGCGTCTCGCGCACGGACGGGCTTAGCTTGGCGATAAAATTTGGATATGAGCGCGCCTTTTTGCAGGTTAAATTTGCATCTAAAATATTGGCGGAGGTAACGCCTGCGCAGCGATCCGGACGCTTAGGAGCTTTGGCGATGCCGAAAATTCTATCGAGTTTATCTTTTAGCTTGCCTTTGTAGCGAAAGATGCTCTGTTTTAAAATTTTAATCTCCGCTTTGTTGTATTTCGTCTCGTCGATCAAGCGATAGATGTAATAATCCTTAGCTAGGGATTTGGGCTCGTTTTTGATCTCCTCGTAGCTTAAAATTTTACCGCTACTTGCGGCGCACAGCAGTCCCAAAACAAGGCTAAATTTTAGAAATATTTTCAAATGACCGTCCTATTGATGATATAGATTATCGCGCTGTCAAAGAAATTAAGCACGAGCAGGATAAGAAGCGGCGAGAGATCAAAGCCGCCGAAAGTCGTAGGCAGATAGCGGCGCACCAGCGCGAACGCAGGCTCCGTAAGCGCAGAGATGACGCGGAAGATTTTATAAAATTTACCGAACGGATTTGGGCGGATGAAACTCAAAACGCAGGCGATAAAGATCACGATCATATAGGCTTGCAGCGCGTAGTGCAGGGTGATGAGCGCGCCGTAGATCAGGCTGTTTGCTAGCATGCGATCTCCTTCAGATCGGCGCGGATCAGCGGATACAGCTCGCTAAGCTCCGGGCCGTGAGGCGCGCCGGTTAGTAAAAACCTAAGCGGCATAAACAGGCTCTTGCCCTTTAAATTTGTAGCCTGCGAAAGCGCCGCTTTGAAATCATTAAATTCCATTGGAGCGCCGTTTGAGCTTAATAAATTTAAGATCGCCTCTCGCAGCGCCTGCGCCTGCGCCGCCCACTCCTGCGGGATATCTTTCGCGCCGTAGATCGCTGCGATCTTCTCTTTAATTTGTGGGATAAGGCTCGCTTCTTGAGTGTAAAATTTTATCAAAGGCGCAAATTTCGGCTCAAGCTCAAAAAGCTCCGCCAGGCGCTGCTCGCTCGCTCTTTTGATATGCTCGCGGTTTATAAAGGCGAGTTTGTCCTCGTCAAATTTTGCCGGGCTTTTTGAAATTTTAGCGATGTCGAAAAACTCCACCGCCTCATCCATACTAAAGACCTCGCGCGGCGTTTTGTTGCCCAGCAGAATTAGATAATTCGCGATCGCCTCGGGCAGGTAGCCGCTTTGAAGTAGCCATTTTACCGACGAGCTATCCTCGCGCTTGCTCATCTTTTTGCCTTCGGAATTTAATATGATCGGCAGGTGGGCGTATTTGATCTCGCCGTCGTAGCCGAGGCTTTGGCGGATCCAGTTTTGCTTCGGGGTGTTTGAGACGTGATCCTCGCCGCGGATTACGAAGCTAACGCCCTGCATCATATCGTCGCAGGCGCAGGCGAAGTTATACGTAGGCGTCTTGTCCGCGCGCATAATGACGAAGCTGTCTATATTCTGCGGCTCAAATGCGATACGGCCCTTGATCGCGTCGGTAAATTCCAGCGCGTGATCCGGTTTTTTAAGGCGGATGGTAAAGGGCTTTTCGCAGCCAAGCACCTCTTCATCGCTTAAATGCTCGCAGTGCCCGTCGTAGCGATACGCCTCGCCCGCGTCCTTGGCGGCTTGCTTTTTCGCTTCCAGCTCCTCCTCGCTGCAAAAACAGCAAAACGCCTTTTTCTCAGAGAGCAGCTTGGCTGCGAATTGGCGGTGAAATTTTAAATTTTTGCTTTGATAATACAGGCTCTGCCACGAGATGCCGAAGCGCTTTAAAATTTCGATTATCTCTTGATCTTTGCCTTCGATATTGCGCGCAGTGTCGGTATCCTCGATGCGTAAAATAAAGCCGCTTTTATCTTGCAGCGAGCAGATGTAGTTGAAAATGGCCGCGCGTAAATTTCCGATATGCATATCGCCGGTGGGCGATGGAGCGAAGCGATACAATTTAGGTCCTTTGGGTTTAAATTTAAGCTTGGATTATACTTTTTACTTCCTAATAAAAAGCAAAAACAAAGCAAAAATAGGCTAATATCGGCGCATTTTATTTAAGGAGACAATATGGGTTTCATTCAGGAATTCAAAGAATTCGCGATGAAAGGAAACGTCATCGATATGGCGGTGGGCGTCGTCATCGGCGGGGCTTTCGGCAAGATCGTAACCTCGCTAGTAAGCGACATCATGATGCCGGTTTTAGGACTTCTTACGGGGGGAATGAATTTTACCGATCTTAAGATCGTGCTAAAAGAAGCGGTGGGGCAGACCCCGGCCGTTACGATAAACTATGGCTCGTTTATCCAAGTAACGGTCGATTTTATCATCATCGCGTTTTGTATATTCTGCGCGATCAAGGCGATCAATAAGCTTAAAAAGCCCGTCGAGCCTGCGCCGGAGCCGGCTGCGCCTGCCGAGCCTAGCGAAGAGATTAAACTTCTTACCGAGATAAGAGACCTGCTTAAAAAATAGGTTACGGTGATGCTTGAGAGAATTCCTTATTTCAAAGCTCTAAGCGCAGTGCAAATCGATCGTTTGGAACAGATTAGCATCCATAAAAGCTACAAAAAGGGCGAAATTTTATTTTTCGAGGGCGAGCGCTCGCAGTATCTATTAATCCTGCTAAAAGGAATTTTAAAAATCTATAAAACCTCCGCAAAGGGGCGTGAGATCCATATGCGCGAGATCCGCCCCATCTCGCTCGTGGCGGAGATGGTAAATTTCGAAGAGACGAGCTATCCTGCAAGCGGCGTGTTTTCGACAAACGGCGAGGTGCTAAAGATCGATTATGAAAAATTTAAAAACGAGTTTATGAGTGATCCTAAAATTTGCCTGGAGCTTTTAAAATCGATGTCTGAGAAGATCCGCGCGCTAAATGCGGTCTTTGATAATCAAGTCGTGCTTAGCTGCGACGGCAAAATCGCTAAGTTTATAATCGAGAATTTTGATATTTTTATGAGCACGAAATACACCAGAATAGCCAAAATTCTAAACGTGACTCCCGAGACATTTTCGCGCACTATCACTAAATTTAAAAAGAGCGGCGCGCTAATTTTGGACGATAAGCAAGAAATCACGGGCTTTGATAAAGATAAGCTGGATGAGTATATCCAAGGCTAGAGTTTGAAAAGCGCCTATATTTTCCCGATCGTCGGCACGGTTTTATTTCTGTTTTTTAATCTTTACGTCTACAGATCGATCAGCGCGCGTTTTGCGCCATATAAAGGCTTCGCTACGTTTCGCCCTGTCTTGAGCTTACTTTGCGTAGCTTTAGCAATTTTAGATGCAATATTTTTTGCGGGTTTTGGGCTTAATGGAAGCTTTAAAAACGAGCTGCTCTATAAAGCTTGCGTATTTTGCATGGCGGCATCCTTTTCGCTCTTTTTTATCTGCCTTGCTTACGATGTGCTAAGCGCCGCCGCGCATGTGGTTAAATTTAGCGAAAATAGGCGAAAATTTTTAAAAACCTTTATAGACGTAACCTTTGTAATAATGGCGTTTAGCTATATTTTTAAAGGGCTTTATAATGCACTAAAAATTCCAAAAATCACCGAGCGCGAAATAAAAATCAAAAGCTTAGCTCGCGAGCTAAGCTTCGCCGTCATCTCGGACGTGCATCTGGGAGAGTTTTTGAAAAAGGAGTTTTTGCAAGGCGTCGTAGCCCAGATAAACTCGCTAAATTACGACGCGCTACTGATCGTGGGCGATATGTTTGATCTGCGCTCGGATGAGCTCGGGGATATTTTGCAGCCTCTTGAGGCGATCAAAAAGCCTATCTTTTTCGTCACGGGCAACCACGAATATTACCGCGGCGACGCAAGCGGGCTTATAGCGGCGATGCAAAAAGCGGGTGTGCGGGTGCTGCAAAACGAAAGCGTGGAATTTAAAGGGCTAAATTTAATGGGTGTGCACGATCTTAGCGGCTTTCGCTTCGGATACATGCAGCCCGATCTCGGCGCTGCGCTAGCGCAGGCAGACCCCGATAAACCAAAAATTTTACTCGCGCATCAGCCCAAATACGTCGTGGATTTCGTGCGCGATGAGGTCGATCTGTGTATCTGCGGGCACACGCACGCGGGGCAAATTTTCCCATGGACGCTTTTGGTGCTGCTTAGCCAGAAATATCTTTACGGGCTGTATAACGACGGGCTGAAGCAAATTTACGTAAGCAGCGGCGTAGGGTTTTGGGGCCCGCCGATAAGGGTCTTTGCCGATGCGGAGATCGCGCTACTTAAGCTTAGAAAGGCATAGATGAGAAGTTTTATTTCTAGGATTTTCGGGGTTATCGCCGCGGTGAAATTCCCTAAATTTATACAAAATTTTATCAACCGCAAATATGTGGAATTTTTTAAAATCGATATGAGCGAATTTGATCCGCCGCAAAGCTACGCGAGCTTAAATGCGCTTTTTACCCGCCGCTTGCTGCGCCCGCGAGAGATAGCGGCAGACGAGCGAGCCTTCATAAGCCCTAGCGACGGCGCGATCTTTGAGAGCGGATGCTGTGCCGATCTGCGAGCTTTTAGCGTAAAGGGCTGCGAATACAGCCTTGGCGAACTGCTAGGGTGGACGTTTACCGCAAGCGAAAGCGGCGGAGCGGTTAAAAATTTAGATAGCGGGGCGGTTGCTACGAACGGGAGTGGCGAGGTTGGAACCGGATGCGCAAAAGATGCTGGCGCAGGGATGAAATTTTGCGCCGCGCAAGCGAAAATCAGAGGCGATGAAAGCGGCACAACTTATGCTGCGAGCGGCGTGCAAGCTGAAATTTATAGTGATGAAAGTAGTGTGAGCCGCGAAACGAGCGCAGAGGGCGCCCGAGGCGGCGAAAATACAAGCGGCGTAAATTTAAGCTACGCAAATATATATCTAAGCCCGCGCGATTATCATCATTATCATGCGCCGTGCGATCTGAGCGTGCTGCAGGCGCTTTATATCCCCGCCGATCTTTACAGCGTGGCGAAGAAATTTTTACTTAAAATTCCAAACCTCTACGCCAAAAACGAGCGCGTTATTTTGAAGTGTAAAATGCGAAACGGCGGGATTTTGTGGATGGTTTTCGTGGGCGCTTTAAACGTCGGCAAGATGAGATTTGATTTCGATACGCGAATACAGACAAATGCGTGCGCGAGCAGGGAGGGGGCGCTCTACGAATATGAAAATGTAAGCTTTAAAAAGGGCGATCATCTGGGGAATTTCGAGCTGGGATCTACGATCGTGCTCGTGGCGCAAAGCGAGTTTTTGAAATTTGAAACCCCGACTGATACGTCCGTAAAATTTGGACAAAAAATCGCAGAATTTAATGAAATTTCATAAAATTCCATTTAAAATGCAGGATTTTTTCTTTAACTAAAATTAATTTTATTTAAATTTGGCTATAATCATCTCACTTTAAATCAAAGGATTTAACATGAAAAATTTAAAAGCTTTTACGATGATAGAGCTTGTTTTCGTCATCGTCGTTTTAGGTATTTTGGCGGGCATCGCGGTGCCTAGATTAGCCGCTACGCGCGATGATGCTACGATCGCTAAGATGCGTGGGGATATCGCCGCTATTAGAAGCGGACTTTCGCTAGTTAGAAGCGAGAATATGATGAGAGGCGTGACTACGTGGCCTGCTTTGGAGGGTTCGGACAATGCCACTCTTTTTGAAGGCGTTTTGCAGCAACCTATCTATCCTATGAGAGATGGCGGTAGGAACGGCTGGACTTTGGTTACGAACGGCAATGCTAATGCAACATCTACATATATCGCTAGAGTGGCAGGAAAAAGAACTACTTTTGATTACTATCCGACATCGGCTTTGGCTACGGCAGCGGGTAGGAATGTAGGCTCATTTGACTGCGATCACAAAGACGAGCTTTGCCAATCTTTAGCTCAATAGCTAAATGCTCTATTATGAAGTTGCGGTTTTGGGCGCCAGCCTAAAACCGCTTACTTATAGTTCAAATTTTAAAATCTCAGCTTATCAAATCGTATCCGTTCCCGTAAAATCGAGCGTCAAATTCGCCGTGATCCTGCGCGAGGTTGCAAAACCGACTTTCAAAACCAAGGAAATTTTAGAGATTTCGCAGCTTAAATTTAGCCCGTTTCAGATCGCACTTGCAAATTTTATCGCGTACTACTATGTCTGCGAAAAGGGCGTTGCATTTGGGATTTTCGAGCCTGTAAGCGAGACGACGCAGGATTTGCGGAATTCGCAGGAGGATCCTATGACCGAGCGGAATTGCGCTTGCAAGCAAACTTCTACCCGCGAACAAAATTTTATTTTCGAGCAGGATTCCATCACCGCACTAAATTCTGCTTTCGACTGGAATTTTAGTGCCATACAAAATTCAGCCTCAATCCAGAATTTTGCATTGACGAGAAATTCTACTACCGCAGAAAATTCTGTTACTGTCATAAATTCCGTCATCGCGCCAAATTCCATGCAAAGGCAAAATTTAAAACAGGTACCAAATTCTACCTCACAAAATTTGGCATTAAATTCTACCTCTGCACAGAATTCTATCCAAGAGAGGGACTTTGTCAATGAACAAAATTCTGTTTCAATCCAAAATTCTACATTGGCTCAAAATTCCGCTACGACAATAAATTTTGCTGCCGCGCCGAGTTCGGCACGCAAACAAAATTCCGCCACTACGCAAAATTCGATCCAAGAGCGGGATTTTGCCGAGGGAGAGAATTACGTTTCGATTCAGAATTCCGCTTCAGCGCAAAATTCCGTCCTAATTCAAAATTCCGCTGCTACCGCGCAAAGCTCCATTTCGCAGCCGCTATCCCCGCTTCAAATAGGTAAAATTCCAAGCCTCACTCCCGCGCAGGAGCAAGCGCGTAAATTTGCCGAAGCTAATGAAACGTCGCTGATCTTCGGCGATACGGGCAGCGGCAAGAGCGAAATTTATATCGCGCTGATCGCGCAGGCGCTCGCTGCAGGCAAGCAGGCGCTGTTTTTGATGCCCGAGATTTCGCTAACGCCGCAGATGACGAAGCGTCTAAAAGGCTATTTCGGCGAGCGACTCGGCGTCTGGCACTCTAAAATTTCGCCGAAAAAAAAGCGTGAAATTTTAGCGAAATTTAACGCAGGCGAGATTCGGCTCATCGCGGGCGCCCGCTCGGCGCTGTTTTTGCCCTTTAGCGATCTAGGCCTCATCGTCGTGGACGAGGAGCACGACGACAGCTATAAATCCGCCGCCGCGCCGCGCCTAAATGCCCGCGACGCCGCGATTTTCGTCGGCAAAAAGCTCGGCATCCGCGTGGTTTTGGGCTCCGCGACGCCCGCGCTTAGCACCTACGCGAAGCAGCCGCACTTCCGCCTGCGCGGCACCTATTTTAGCAGCGCCAAGCGCTTCATTTTCGATGAGAGCGAGACGGGGCTGAGCCTCAAAATTTTAACCGAGATCGGGCGCAGCCTCGAAGCCGGCAAGCAGGCGGTCGTGTTTTTGCCGACGCGCGCGAACTACAAATATATGGTTTGCGAAAACTGCGGGCAGATCGTGCGCTGCCCGTTTTGCGCCGTCGGGATGAGCTATCACGCGGACGCTGCGGCGCTGAAGTGTCATTACTGCGGTTTTAGCACGTTTTACAAGGCGTCTTGCGAAAACTGCGGCGGCGAGGTGATGCAGGCGCGCAAGATCGGCACGGGCGAGCTTGCGGCACAGCTTGCGGCGCGTTTCCCAAGCGCCCGCATCGCAAAATTTGATCGCGACGAGATCACCACGCAGCGCAAGCTTGAGGCGCTGCTAAATAACTTCAACGCCCATAAAATCGACATTCTGGTAGGCACGCAGATGCTTAGCAAGGGGCACGATTACCATGGCGTCGATCTTGCGGTGATAATGGGGATCGACGAGCATCTGAGCTATCCCGATTTTAGGGCGCGCGAGAAGACGTTAGCGCTTGCGATGCAGGTGGCGGGCCGCGCGGGTCGCTCGGGGCAGGGCAGGGTCGTCATACAGACGCGCCAGAGCAGCTTTTTTAGGGATTATATCGAAAACTACGACGATTTTTTACGCGACGAGGCGGAGTTTCGAGAAGGGCTCTATCCGCCGTATATGCGACTTTTGCGCGTGCTGATCTCGCATAAAAACGAAAAGGCGGCGGGCGAGATAATGAATGTCGCGCTTGGGCTTTTGCGCCGCAAACAGGCCGCAAGCAGCACGTTTGCATCGCGTGACGGGCTGGACGCGAGGAGAGCAAATTCAAGCGCTTTAAATTTAGAAAATTCTGCGCAGCAGAGCGATAAGCAAATGTCAAATTCTAAATTTCAAAGCTCGGATCTGTGCGCGGGTGATGCAAATTTAAACCATCAAAAAAACACTTCAAATTTGAAAAATGCCGCGCAAATTTCAGCTTGCGGCGGGGATGCGGATAGCGTAAATTTAAAGTCCGAAAGAAAGAGCAGTGCGCAAAATTTTATAAATTTAGCGGCCGAAAATACTGCCGAAAATTCCGCGCAGTATTTGAAAGAGAAGGCGAGCGAGAGCTTTGAGATCATCGGCTACGGCAAGGCGGGTATCGCCTATATCGCATCGAAATTTCGCTTTGAAATTCTGCTGCGCGCTAGCTCGCACGTGCCGTTGATTAACGCTGCGCGCGCGCTTGAGCATCTGCCAGTCGAGATCGATATGGACCCCGTAAACTTCGGCTAGATGTAGGACCTGGTTTAAATTTAAGATAAATTTGCAGCCTATTCAGCGCAGGTTCATTGGCTGGCAATTTTACTGTAAGGGGGCTTGCTTATCGCCACGGATCATCTTATTGAGATTTTATCTCGATTGCGGCGTGAATGCTAGTTGGCGCTGGGTTTTTGCTCTCAACTCATCCGTTTCCGTGCTTGCAATAAAAGCATTAAGCAGCATTTAATCCGCCGCACAATACAATACATCAATGTATCGTTCGAAATTTAATGAAAGTGCAGTTGGATTTTGTACGCCCATTCGCACTTTGTGGGTATCGAGGGTAGCCGTTAAGTCTAAGTACCGAACTTGCGATAGCGTGCGCTTTTTGGGCTGCCATCTATGTTTATTTAAAGGAACATAATGAAAAATCCGCTTCGTTACGTGGATTATTGTAATGATTTAATAAAATTCGGCTTTGCTAAAAAGCATAATTTTTTAGCAATGATTGCCGTATTTTCTATGGTTTTTATGCCTATATGTTTTTTGGCTGCTTATGCAGTTGCACCTAGTGAGAAGTCCTTGCGGAATCCATATATTTTTTCCGGAACAGTAGAGAAATTTTCCAGATTTCATAGTTATAAAAGCGGTAATGGTTGCAAGATATCCGTAGCGGGAAATGGCAAAATCTTTTCTTGGGAATTTATCGACTTTCATATTGATACAAATAAATACGACTATGAAGAAAAATACTTTTGTGATTTTATATTTAGTAGATACATTAATAATAAATGCGTAATCTTAAAAATGATCAATCTTCATATCGTAGAATTTGGAGATTGTGATAATAAAGTAATCATCGAAGTTGATCTTAGGCAAAATTTCTTTGAACAAAAACTCTTTTTATTCAGCGGAATTATCTTGGCGCTAGTTTTATTTTTTACATTTTTTCAACTAAATAAAGCATATAAAAATTCATTAAAAGGGGCATAAATATATGGTATAACGTTTCCGCAATGTCTGATGCGATAAGAAATTCTACTTAAAAATACGCGCAGGAATTCATTCTGCTAACGTCAAATAAACTTTTTCAATATATATCGCAAAATTTTTCTCACTCATGCCTCGACACTTCAAATTTATTGCTCGAATATAAACTTTACTTCGTGATCCATATAGAGCTTACCGCGCAGCTTGCTATCCGCAGCGCCTACTCCTCGCTTCCCTCCGTTCGTACGATCAGGCTTTTTGGAAGGCGAAATTTCTCGATTATCTCGCACTCTTTGGCGCGCATCTGCCCGTTGTCGCTTTCGTGGTCAAAGCCTAGCACGTGCAGCAAGCCATGCGTAAAAAGTAGCGCCGTCTCGTCATCCCTGCCGTGCCCAAGCTGTGCGGCTTTTAACTCCACGAGGTCTAAATTTATCACGACAGAGCCGAGTAGCGCGGGGGCGAAATTTCCGCCGTCAAAATTCTCATTCTTTAAATTTTTGTCTTTAGGACTTTCGCCCTCGGAATTTTTGGTATTAAAATTTTTGTCCTCAGAATTTATGGTGTTAGAATTTTCGCTCGCAGAATTCGCAGCGCCTGTATTTTCATCGCCGCTGTTTTCATGCGCGGAATTTTCCTCGCTCAAATCCCCGCCGAAGCCCGCAAACGCCGCAGGATCGAGCGGGAAGCTCAGCACGTCGGTCGTCTTATCGATGCCGCGCGTTTGCGCGTTTAGCTGTCGCATCTCCTCACCGCGCACGAAAATTAGCTCGACGCTCCCGCCGCCCAGCTCCGCCGCGATAGCGTCCAAAATTTCGGGATATGGCTGCTCGCAAAGTATCATTTTTACCCCTCTTTTATAAAATTTTCGTATAATTTTAGCAAAAAAAGGACGAAAATGAGAGCTTTATGCGTGATCAGCGGCGGCATGGACAGCGCGACCTGCGCCTATATCGCGAAGCGCGAAGGTTACGAGATCGTGGCGCTGCACTTTGACTACGATCAGCGCACGATGGGCAAGGAGCGTGAGTGCTTCGGTAAAATTTGCGACGATTTGGGGGTCGCAAAGAGGTTTGTTTTAGATGCTCGCTTCATCGCGCAAATCGGCGGCAGCGCCCTTACGGACGGCACTTTGCCGATCAGAAAAGGTGCTGCAGAGCTTTGCGCCGCGGCAAATTCCGCTAGCGCCGAGATTGACAGCGCGGCAAATTTCAAGAATGTCGAGCTCGGAGAGCTAAATTTTATCGAGACAAATTCCGCCGCCGAACTAGACGGGCAAAATTTTACTGCGTCAAATTTCTCGGCGAGCCCCGCGGACGCTCCGCTAAGTGCAGATTTGGCGCGAAATAGCGGCGGCTGCGCGCAGAGCGGTGAAATTTTACCGCAAGACACTGAAATTTTACTAGGGGGCGATGAGCTTTCGCTGCAAGGCAGTAAAATTTTAGCCTGCGACGACAAAATTTCATTGCAGGGCAGCAAAATTCTGGTTCAAGAAGGTGAAATTTCACTTCAAAGCGGAGCCGAGCCGCAGCAGGGCGATAAAATTCCACCCAAGCACGCAGTGGGTGAAATTTTACCACAAAGCCAAAACAATAAAATTTCGCCGCAAAGCCAAAGCGATAAAATTTCACCGCAAAGCGGCGAGAGCGTGTTTTTGGATCTGCCGAGCACCTACGTGCCGTTTCGCAACGGCGTGTTTTTGAGCATCGCCGCCGCGCTCGCCGAGAAGGAGCGCTGCGACGCGATTTTCATCGGCGTGGTGCAGGAGGACAGCAGCGGCTACCCCGACTGCGGCGCGGAGTTCATCGGCGCGTTTGAGCGAGCGCTCGATCTGGGCACGAGCCGCGACTTCCATCCGCGCATCAAAACCCCGCTCGTGCATCTTAGCAAGGCACAGATCGTCTCGCTGGCACTTAGAATCGGCGTGCCGCTAGAGCTTACGTGGAGCTGCTACGAGCGCGAGGACGCTGCGTGCGGGCTTTGCGACAGCTGCCTGCTGCGGCTTAAAGGCTTTGCGGGCGCCGGCGCGAAAGATAAAATCCCCTACGCGTTAGAAGCTTAGGCGAGCCGCGGCAAAATTTACCGAGCCCGCGTAGCTCGGCGTGTCATCGCAGCACCTGATATGTGCGGGTTTTGAATACGTAGCGCCGCACGATTTGTGGCGGGATTTCAAACATACGGTGGCGGCTTGCGCTTTAGCGCGCGCCGAGCCGCGGCTGTAAATTTAAACTGCGCTTTGAAATTTGAAAAATTTTAATGCGGGCGTTGCGTGCGGTTCAAAGCAAAAATCAATTATAAATTTAACCTACGCTATATTTATGAGCGCATAGGCGAATACAAACATATCGTAAAATCTAAGATTATTAAATTTCTTAAGGAGTGGAGAATGGCGTTTGAAAATGCAATCATCACCAAAGAGGATGATGAAAAATATGGACTTACTAAGATGTTTCTCAAGTATAATCGGCACGATAGAGGTTTGCCGGATCGATGGTATTGGGTCATAGACAGAGAGCGCGACTGCTGGCTTATGGAGAGTGGATTTTTTCCGGATCCGGAGCTAGACCACGCTTACCTCTCAAAAAGTTTATGGGTGCTTTATTATAAAGGTGAGATGTTCGAAATTATACTAGATACCGAGCTTTATAATAAAATTATAGATCAAATATCATATGATAAAGTATGGCTTCTATTGGATGTAAGACCGATTACTTATAGTAGATTAACTAATAAAGAAATTTTTATACTTTTGAAAGAAATTCTTGATGTTTATGGATTGGGTGGTGCATGGAGACAGGCTAAATCACCAAACTATAAAGTAACACTAATAAATAAGTTAAAAGGATAAGATTATGAAAAATCTAACACTTGAACAGGCAAATGAGTTGCTAAAAACAGCCAACGCCAAACAAGATATAATAAATATATTAAATAAGCTGAATCTTAGCTCACCCGAAACAAAACGGATAAACGCTCTGCTAAGCAAGCTCTAATAAAACAAATCCTACTTCCTACTATATATTTATGAGCGCATAGGCGAATATAAACATATCGTAAATCTAAGATTATTAAAAATTTCTTA
>UQCL01000029.1 GCA_900539505.1 uncultured Campylobacter sp.
ACGAGATGCAGCGTAGTCTCGTGGGCTCGGAGATGTGTATAAGAGACAGAAATTTCAGGAGCCCGAATTGAACCAACTTTTGCAGACCTTTATACCGACCGCGCACCTTATTAAAAATACGATCGGCGATTGCGAGGTGGTCATCCACGATATGAGCACGCCGCAAAACTCTGTCGTTTTTGTCCTTGGCGACGTAACGGGCAGGAGGATCGGTCAAAGCTTCGATCATCTGGTAAAGGACGTGTTGCTAAGCAAAAATTTTGAAAACGACTGCACCACAAACTACTACTTCACCGCGCAAAACGGCAAGCTCATACGCTCCTCGACTTCGCTGATCCGCGGCGCAGACGGCAAAGCAGTAGGCGCGCTATGCGTAAATATTGATACTTCAAGCGCCATGGCGGCATACAAAGTAATAAAAAATCTTCTGCCGAATGCAAAGCTCGATAGCAAGGAGTTGCAGGGCGCAAATTTTACCGACGGAGGCTGCGATAACGCGGCATTAGATGAAGCGAGCTTAAAGAACGGCGTAAATTTAGAAACACAAAGCTCTAACGATTTGCAGCAAAATATCCTTGATATCGTCCAAGACTTGATCGCATCGGCTACGCACGATCTGGATGTGGAGGGGATGAAGAAAGAGGATCGAAAGCGTATCGTAAAATTCCTCGCGCAAAAAGGAATTTTTGAGGTAAAAGGCGCTGTAGAGCTCGTCGCAAAGGCGCTTAGGACGCAGAAAGTCACGATCTATTCGTATATGGATGAGGTAAAGAAGGAGGGCTAACCGCGACGCATAAATTTGATCTAAAATTTAACAAGCGTTGCGCGCCTTGTTATCGGCGTAGCCATACGAAGTGGCGCAAATTTTAATCTAAATTTGATGAATCGATCAAAAATCAGAGCATATTAATCCTTCGTTTATACAGCATGTAACGGGATAAAAGCAAAACTCATCTGTTACTCGAACTCGTAGCCCTTCGTATTCTTTAATTTCTCGTCATAATCGACTCCGTTAGCAATTCGCTTGCGTGAAGCATTAAAATCCGCTCGTATCGGGCTTTTGTGCTCGTCAAACTCAAGCGGCGCGACACCGATGATATCTGCTAGCAGATGCGCTAAATCATCGCTCATAAAAGGCTTATCTTTCGCCGCAGCTAGCCTCTGCCATAGCTTAGCGTGATCGCTCAAAAACTCGCGCGAAGCTATAAAAAGCAGCGGGATTTCGTAAGTAAAGCGGCTCTCCATGCCATGCCCAAGGCGTCCATTTTCGTATAAATTCTCGCCGTGATCGCTAAGATAGACGATGAGGCTGTCGTCGCCGGAGAAAATTTTAAAAATTTCATTTATGACGAAATCGTTGTAAAGCACGCTGTTATCGTAATACGCGACAACATCTTTCTGCTTGGAAGTAAGTTTTGCCTTTACGTCCGCCGCGCTAAACTTGCCGAATCCCTCGGGATAGCGCAGGCTGTAATCCATATGGCTGCCGATGAGATGGATCACGTAGAAATTTCGCTCGCTCTGCTCCGTTTTTGCCTGATTTATGAGTGGAAGCAGCACTCCGTCAGGCTTGATGCGGACGGTTTCGTAAAGATTGCTCTTTGATAGGAAGGATTCCGCGTCCGCGCGATCGGCAGCGCTTTTAGCACTTAACGCATGTGCGCCGAAAGCCTCTTGATTGCTGATCCAAAAGGTGCGGTAGCCACTTAGCTTAAACATATCGATGATGCTAAGGTTGCGAAACCACGCCCTTTTGCGCTCGCTTTCGTAATCGCTGAAATTTAAAAGCCGCATCAGCACCTGATTAGTCGTGCCGTAAGGCGAGATTGTATCGCTAAATTTTATCAAATTACCGCTTGCTTCGAGACCCTCCAAAAGCGGTGTATTTTTAACGCCGTAGCCGTAGAGCGACATATGTCCGCGCTGCAAGCTCTCGCCGATTATTAGGACGATATTTTTGACGCGAGGTTTTTGCGAGGCGGGGTTTGTAGCGGCCTCAGGGTTTTTAGAATTTGAAATCACGCTGGGGCTTTGCGGCGCAGAATTTAAAGTTTCGCTCCAGCTTTGCACCTGAGCGCCTGGGGCGGAAGTAGAATTTTGAGATGCAAGGCCGGGGGTGGCGCTTTGCGGATCTGAATTTGCGCTGCTTTTTAAAACGCTTTCGTTCGCGCGCTTGGCCTCGTCATATCCGAGCTGCACTTCGCGCATATCAGTGATGAAATTTTTATCGCTTAGATAATCTTTTACCGTAAAGGCAAACTCCAGCGGGACATATTGCGATAGCTTGGTTATATAGCCCTGCTTGCCCTGAAAAGCTTTAGTGGCAATATCCGCGCAAAAGATCGTGCCATAGATAAGATAAAGCGCTGCTAGCAGCAATCTTAGGCGGCCATGCGCTTGCTCCCTCTTTCTCTGCCCTGCTCTTAGTACCGCACAAATGCAGCCGAGCAGCACCGCTAAATATAAAATCGTTGCGGGATTAAGAAACTGCGAAACAAACTCGCGCGTCTCGGCTGCGTCGGTATGGACGATCGCGTCAATCGCCACGACGTTGAAGCTTGAGTCGAAATTTACGATCAAAAACAAAGCTGCGCTCGCAATCAGCGCAATTAGCGCCAGTAATACGAACGAAACGAGCTTAAAAAATCGCCTGCTAAGCAAATAGCAGAGGTGAAAGATGAGCAAATTTATGATGAATACCGCGGGAAAGCTCTCGGCGATGTAGGCAAAGATGGGGCCGTTAATCTGATAATGTATCTTAGCCCAGCATGCGAGCAGACATAGCGCCGTGCTGAGCCAAAACACCCTCCACACGGGACGTTCGCGCAGCGCGGCAAAAAAGCCGCGATCGATTTGCATAAACAAGCGCGCTATAAGCCTACCCGCTTTCGTCCGCGCCATAAGTCCGCCTATATTTGCTAGCGCTACATAAAATTTTTCTCTCATTTTATATTTCCTGCCTTGTACGAAGAGACGCGACGGCGCGCACTCTGCGTAGCGCGACATGTTTTCGCTTTAAAATCAAGGCGCAATCTTAGCCGCTTAAAGCTTTGAGCTTGCTTACTTGCGCGCCTTTACGCTTTAAATTTTACGGCTAAATTTTAAAGATACGGGGAGTTTAGGATTGGACGGCGAAATTTTGAGGCTAAATTTTAATTGAAAGCGGATCTAAGAGCGAAGCTACAAAACGAGGCTTTAAAAACAGAAAGCATGAGCTAAAATCTCGGCTTTTAAAATTTTGCGGCTAGACCGCAAACCGTCACGGTTTCCTTTGATAAAATTTATACACGAAGTGGCTGAGGTAAAATTCCAAGACGCGAGCGATGTAAAATTGTCGAAATCTAATCGTGGGCAAAATTTCGCACCGATAAAGTGAAAAAATTTTAACTAGGCTGAGCCAGCTTTTGCGCGGAAATTCTATGCGACGCTTAGGACTTCTACCTTACCATCGAAAACCGCCATGCAGTGCTCATAGTGGCTAGTGCGAAGTCCGTCCTTGCTTCTCGTGCTCCACTTATCCTCGGCGATGACCGGCGTGCCGTCCTTTTGGCAGATCATCGGCTCGATGCAAAAGACCATGCCGTTTTTGATTTTGGGGCCTGATTTTGGATTGTTGCCCTCCAGATAGTTTGGGATCTCGGGCTCTTCGTGCGGGTGCTTGCCGATGCCGTGTCCGCAGAAGCCGTATAGCGGCACGAAGCCGCGCGCGCGGATAAATTTCTCGATCTCAAAGCTTAGCTCTTTGAAGTGCATCCCTACTCTGATCGTTTTAATGGCGAATTCCAGCGTGTCCTTGCTGCATGCGATAAGCTCCTCGTCGGCTTTTGAAATTTTACCGATGGGCAGGGTGCGTGCGCTGTCGCCGAAATATCCGTTTAGCTTCGAGCCCAGATCGACGCCCAAGATATCGCCCTCTTGCAGGATCGTTTCGTCTGGGATGCCGTGGATGATGACTTCGTTTAGCGAGAGGCAGGCAGCGTTTGGAAAGCCGTACAACCCTTTAAAAGCGGGATACGCGCCCTTTGAGGTGATGAAATCGTCGATCTTTTTATCAACTTCAAGTAGGCTAAGTCCCGGCTTTATGAATGAAGTTGCGTAATCAAGGGCTTGCGCGACGATCCTGTTCGCCGCACGCAGCCCCTCTAAATCTTTTTTCGTTTTAAGTAAAATCGCCATTTATAATCCGACCGCGCTTAGGGTCTGATATTTGTTCATATAGATCTGCGCTTCGATGCGCCTCATCGTATCGAGTGCGACGGAGACGACGATCAGCACGCTGGTGCCGCCGAAATAAAACGGCACGCCCATAAATTTAACGAGCAGCCACGGGATGACGGTTACGAGGCCGAGATAGATTGAGCCCCAAAACGTAAGGCGGCTGGCAACTTCGTTTAAAAAGCTCGCCGTTCCCTCGCCCGGACGAATACCCGGGATAAATCCGCCCTGCTTCTTTAAATTTTCGCTTATATCTTTTGAATTAAACGCGATCGATGCGTAAAAATACGCAAAAAACACGACCAAAACAAAAGTTAGGAAGTTAAAAAAGTAGTTGCTCGGGCTTAAGAAATCGTGGATCTTTTGAATGATCGGATTGGTACTTGCCTGCAAAATAGTGGTCGGAAACATCAAAATCGCGCTTGCAAAAATAGGCGGAATGACGCCGCTTAAATTTAGCTTGATCGGCACGTAATTCATAATGCGCTTATTTTGATTTGCCATCAATACCTTGCGCGAGAACGATACCGGAATTCTACGTTCGCCTAGCTCCACATATAAAATTGCCCCGATAGTAGCCAGGATAATTAGCACGATCGCGATTAGCTTTAAAACGTTCATCTCGCCAGTATTTACTAAATTTACGGTACTTCCGATCGCTCTAGGGATGGCACTTACGATACCTGCAAAGATAATAAGGCTGGTGCCGTTACCGACGCCGCGCTGCGTAATCTGCTCGCCGATCCACATCAAAAGCATGGTGCCTGCCAGCATCGAAATGCACGAGATGAAAACAAACTCGTTGGTATTTTCGGCCATTATCGCAAGCGCTCCGGTCTGTCCGTGAATGCCCTGCAAGCCGATGCTAACGCCGATGGATTGAACCATAGCGATTGCGATTGTAGCATATCGGATGATCTGCATATATTTCTGCATACCGTCACGCTCTTTTTTGAGTTTACCTAAATTTGGAAAGGTTGCGGCGAGCAGCTCCATAATGATCGAAGCGGTAATATAAGGCATAATGCCTAGCGAGATAACGCTGAATCGCTCCGCCGCGTTACCGCTAAACATATTAAACATTCCAAAAGCGTTGTTGCTATTGTTTTGAAAAAATTGCTTTATAACCTCAACGTCCACTCCCGGAACCGGCACGTAAGCTAGCAACCTATAGGCAAAAAGAAAGCCCAAAGTAATGAGAATTTTGTTGCGTAGCGATTTATTCATTATTTTTGTCCGCTAAATTTTACGTTCTCGTCTTTAATCTTGCTAGCGAGTGCTTTTGCGCCTACGCCGATCAGCTTGATCTTTTTAACGGAATTTGAAATTTTATGAACCGACTTGATGCTTTCGACCGTGATCTCGCTAAGATCTTTGATAGCTTCGATTTTATCGACGTTAATCACGTAAGGTTTTTCAAATTTAGAAGTAAAACCTACCTTCGGAAGCCTTCGCTGAATCGGCTGCTGACCGCCCTCGAAGCCTCTTTTTTCATGAGAGCCAGTGCGCGCGGTCTGACCCTTGCCACCGCGACCCGCAGTTTTACCCAGACCGCTTCCTTGACCACGACCCAAGCGCTTAGTAGCGTGAGTCGAGCCTGGGGCTTTTTTAAGATTTTCTAATCCCATCTTTTATCCTTGTTAGTGTTTTAACATACTAAGAGCTTTCATCGTAGCTCTTACGACATTTGAGGAGTTGTTCGAACCTAGCGATTTAGTGAGGATATCTTTAACACCCGCAAGCTCTAAAACTGGGCGGACTGAACCGCCTGCGATAACGCCAGTACCTTCGCTCGCCGGCTTAAGTAAAATTTTGCTCGCATTGTATTTAACTTCGATATCGTGAGTGATAGTAGAGCCGTTTAAATTTACCTTGATAATATTTTTAAACGCATCGTCTACCGCTTTTTTAATCGCGTCGGGAACCTCTTTGGACTTACCAAAGCCGAAGCCTACCAAGCCGTTTCTATTGCCTACTACGATAAGAGCCGTAAACCTAAACCTTCTACCACCTTTAACGACCTTCGTAACCCTACCGATATTGACGATTACCTCTTCGAATTCTTCTCTATTATACTTTTCCACAATAATTCCTTTGGGTTATAGTTTGATGCCGTTTTGGCGTAGCGACTCGGCAAAGCTTGCGATTACGCCATGATACAAATAGCCATTGCGATCGAAAATCGCTTCAGAAATGCCTTTATCTTTTAGCTTGGAGGCCAAATCTTTAGCTAAGCTAGCCGCACCCTCTTTGTTTGCCTTTAAATTTAAAACCTTACCGCTGCTGGCGCACAAAGTCGCGCTCGCCGCGTCGTCGATAGCCTGAGCGTAGACCGTCCTATTGGATTTGAAAATAGAAATTCTAGGGCAAGATGCGACGCCTGAAATTTTAGCGCGAATTCTTCTTTTTCTCTTGATTCGTAAAGAGATCTTTCTTTTTAATACGTTCTGTGTCATTTCTCAACCCTTATTTCTTAGCTGTTTTTCCGGCTTTGCGGATGATATGCTCTTCAAGATACTTGATGCCTTTGCCCTTATACGGCTCAGGCGGTCTGAATCCTCTGATCTCGGCTGCTACTTGACCTACTTGCTGCTTGTCGTCGCCTTTGATGGTTACGACGTTTTTATCTACCGAGATTTCGATTCCCTTTGGAGATTCAAAATTTATCGGATGCGAAAAGCCCAAATTTAGCTCAAGCACCTTGCCCTTCATCGCGGCTCTATAGCCAACGCCGTTGATTTCGAGCTGTTTTGAAAAACCCTCGGTAAGACCAAGGACGATATTGTTAGCTAAAGCGCGGTATGTTCCCCAATACGCCCTGCTCTGTCTATCCTCACCCTTAGGCGAGAATTCTATCTTTCCGTCTTCGATTTTTACATCGACATGACCTTTTAAATCAAGCTCTTTTTCGTTATTCGATTTTTTAAATTTTAACGACGAGCCGTCAATCTTGACCTCAACTCCGCTCGGGATAGAGATCGGTTTTTTACCAATTCTTGACATAATTTTCCTTTTTATTTGTCTAGGGTATGTCTACTTTTACGAATGGATACCACAATGCCATAAAAAGTAGAAACTTCTTACCAGATCGTGCAAAGCACTTCGCCGCCGACGCCGGCTTTGTGCGCGTCGATACCGCTCATAACACCTTTGCTTGTGCTAACGACGACAGTTCCGTAGCCGTTTTTGAAGCGCTTGATCTCGTCTTTGCCTTGATATACGCGGCGACCCGGAGTCGAAATTCTTTTAACTTCGTTTATCACGCTTTTGCCCTTTTCGTCGTATTTAAGCACTACGTTGATGATCTTTTTATTGTTTTCCTCTACTACGTTGTAGCTCTCGATATAGCCCTTCTCGGCTAAAATTTTAAGCATAGCCTCAACGACGTTTGAGTGAAAAAGCTTAGTCGTATCTAGCCTTCGCATCGCAGCATTTCTGATGCGAGTTAGTCCATCTGAAATAAGATCGTTAATCATCTCTTCTCCTTACCAGCTTGCTTTTTTTAGACCCGGGATTAAGCCCTCATTTGCCATCTTGCGAAGGCAAACGCGACAAATTCCAAAATCCTTATAAACGGAGTGCGGACGACCGCAAATTTGACATCTGGTATATGCGCGAGTGCTAAATTTAGCGGGGCGTTTCGCCTTGGCTACCATTGATTTTTTTGCCATATCATTTTCCTTTTGCAAAAGGCATGCCGAATAACTCTAGCAATTTAAATGCCTCTTTATCGTTATTTGTAGTCGTTACGACGGTTATATTCATACCGTGAGTTCTTAAAATTTGATCGTATTCAACCTCAGGGAACATCAGCTGCTCTTGCAAACCGAAGTTATAATTGCCGCGTCCGTCAAAGCCCGTTCTAGGTAGTCCTCGGAAATCCTTAACTCTAGGAAGCGCGATAGAGATCAGTTTGTCTAGGAAGGCAAACATCTGCTCCTTTCGTAACGTAACCATTATGCCTACCGGAAAACCTTCGCGAACTTTAAAGCCTGCGACCGATTTTTTTGCATTGACGATAAGCGCTTTTTGACCTGCGATCAGCGAGATAGTATCGGCCATATTTTGAAGCACCTTTTGATCTTTGCTCGATTCCCCAGTTCCTACGCTGATAACGATCTTTTCAAGCGCCGGGATAAGCATAGGATTTTTTATATCAAATTCTTTCTGCAAAGCAGCCCTGATGGAATTTACATATTTTTCTTTTAGTCTGCTCATAATCAACCCTCTACCAACGCAACGTTTGAAATATCCATAGGCATCTCTTTGCTCGTAAAGCCGCCTTGTGGATTTTGCTCGGTTGGTTTGATAGCCTTTTTAGCCATTTTACAACCCTCGACGATAACTTGAGCTTTTTTAGGAAACACTGCCTTAACAGTGCCTGTTTTACCCTTATCGTCACCTGCGATGATCTTTACTTGATCGCCTTTTTTAATCTTAAATTTTACTGCCATTATAAAACCTCCGGAGCCAGCGAAACGATCTTCATAAAACCGCCGTATCTGACCTCTCTACCGATAGGACCGAAAATACGAGTGCCGATCGGCTCTTTTTTTGAATCCAAAATAACGGCTGCGTTCTCATCGAATCTAATTAGCGAGCCGTTGCCTCTGTGCAACTCTTTAGTCGTACGAACGACTACGGCTTTTACTACTTGACCGCGCTTAATCTTGCCGTTAGGGAGCGCTTTTTTTACAGAGCAAACGATAATATCGCCGATTGTGGCGTATCTTCTTTTGCTGCCGCCCAAAACTTTAATACACATAAGTTCTTTTGCGCCGCTATTATCAGCTACCGCAAGTCTGGTAAAACTCTGTATCATTATTCAACTCCTGTTTTCAAAACCGCTTTTAAGCGAAACGATTTTCTAGCGCTTAGCGGTCTGCACTCGATCGCAGATATGGTATCGCCGATCTTTACGACGTTGTTCTCATCGTGGATCAGATATTTTTTAAATCTTTTTACGATCTTTCTATATCTAGGGTGCATAACCCTTCTTTCTACCAAAACGGTAGCTGTTTTATCGCCCGCCTTCTTTACGACTACGCCTTGAATTTCTCTTTTAAATGCCATAACCTATCCTTATTTCGCTTTAATAGCGGTGTTGATTCTAGCGATATCTTTTTTGATAGCGCGAATCTCGTTAGGATTGCTTAGCTGCATAGTTTTTAGCTTTTGTCTAGCCGTAAATAAAAGCAACTTACTTTGTTTCAACATAGAATTTAGCTCAGCCAAATCTTTATCTTTCAAATCAGTATATTTCATTTTCGCTTTCCCTACTTACGATTTTCGTTTTAAAAGGTAGTTTATGAATCGAAAGCATAAGCGCCTCTTTAGCAACCTCTTCGCTAACGCCGGTCATCTCGAAAATGATCCTGCCCGGTTTTATATTCATTACCCACTCCTCTACGCCGCTCTTACCCTTACCCATACGAGTTTGTAGAGGCTTTTTGGTAAGCGGTTTGTCTGGGAATACCTTAATCCAAATTTTAGCTTGACGATTCACGAAGCGCGTCATCGCGACACGAGCCGCTTCGATCTGGCGAGAATTTACCCTACCCGCCTCTACCGCTTTGATACCGAAATCGCCGAACGTCAAGGAATTTCCTCTCGTCGCATAGCCGCGATTGCGACCTTTCATCATCTTGCGGTATTTTGTTCTTTTTGGCATCAACATAACTATTTACCTCTTCTTGGTCTGCGTGTTTTTTTAGGCGCATCATCGGCCTTTTCAGCCTGGATGCCTTTTTGTAAAATTTCACCCTTAAAGATCCAAACCTTAATGCCGATATTACCGTAAGTCGTATGTGCTTCGGCAAAGCCGTAATCGATCCTGGCCCTTAGAGTATGAAGCGGAACGCGTCCCTCCAAATACCATTCGGTTCTAGCCATCTCCGCACCGCCTAAGCGACCTGCGACGCAAATTTTAATTCCTTTTGCACCTGCTTTTTGAGCGCCTTGGATGACCTTCTTCATAGCGCGGCGGAATGCAACGCGGCGCTCCAACTGCATGGCTACGCTTTCCGCAGCCAAAAGTGCGTTCGAGCCTACTTTGCGCTCCTCTTTGATATTGATCGCTATGTCTTTATTGACTAGCTTAACGACTTCGCTTCTTAAATTTTCAACCTCGCCGCCTTTTTTACCGATGATAATACCCGGTCTTGCGGCTACGATCGTTACGCGAATTTTCTTAGCCGTTCTTTCGATCAAAATTTGGCTAATTCCCGCATAATAAAGCTTAGCTTTTAAAAATTTGCGGATCTTGTAATCCTCGCCGATACTCTCGGAAAGCGTCGCTTTAGAAGGAAACCATCTAGACTCCCAATTTCGATTAATTCCTAATCTTAAACCGATCGGATTTACTTTCTGTCCCATTTACGCTTCCTTCTTACTTGGTTTTGCTACTTCGACGATAATGTGCGAAGTAGGCTTGCGGATACGGCTAGCCGTACCTCTGGCGCGCGGACGAAATCTCTTAAGCACCGGACCTGCATCCACTCGGCAGCTGGTAACTACGACCTCTTCAGGCTCAAAGCCGCCGTTTGCGACCGCGCTCGAAATCGCCGTAGCGATATATTTCGCACCGCGATTAGGCGTAAATTCCAAAGTAGCAAGGGCAAATTCCGCATTCATGCCTTGAATTTGTTTTGCGATAAGTCTTGCTTTTGTCGGCGAAAGGCGAACAAATTTAATAGTTGATTTACTCATATTCTATCCTTACTTGCCGATCTTTTTCTGCACGGAGCCTTTGTGGCCCTTGAAAGTGCGCGTAGGAGCGAACTCGCCTAATTTATAACCGATATGATGCTCGGTGACGTAAACCGGGATAAAATTCTTTCCGTTATGAACGTTAAACGTAAGTCCGATCATCTCGGGCACGATCGTGCTTCGTCTCGACCAAGTCTTGATCGGTTTGTTATCGCCGGCTTTCTTTGCCGCAACGACTTTTTTCATTACGTGATCATCTACGAAAGGACCTTTTTTTAGCGATCTAGCCATTTTTATTTTCCTTTCCTTCTTGAAATTATAAGCTTATCGCTCGCTTTTTTATGGCGAGTTTTATAGCCCTTCGTCGGTTTGCCCCACGGAGTTACCGGATGGCGGCCGGAGTTTTTCTTACCCTCGCCACCGCCGTGTGGGTGATCGACCGGGTTCATTGCAGAACCTCTGGTTTGAGGACGGATACCTCTGTGGCGATTGCGTCCGGCTTTGCCGATGACGACGTTTGCCCACTCTTCGTTACCTACTACGCCGATACTAGCCATGCACTCTGCGAGCACTCTTCTCATCTCGCCGCTAGGCAGACGTAAAATGACATATTTTTCCTCTTTACCCATAAGCTGAGCATAGCCTCCGGCGCTACGCGCCATTTGAGCACCTTTGCCCGGTTTCAACTCGATATTATGTAGGATGGTTCCCACAGGGATATTTTTCATCTTCATCGCGTTACCAGGTTTAATATCTAATCCGCCCTCGGCAGCGGCTACTACGTCGCCCACTTTAAGATCGTTAGGCCTGATGATGTAGCGCTTCTCGCCGTCTGCGTATGAGATCAGCGCGATACGGCAGTTGCGATTCGGATCGTATTCGATCGCCTCGACCTTGCCAGCAACGCCGAATTTATTTCGCTTAAAATCGATGATTCTATAAAGTTTAGCGGCTCCTGCTTGTTTATGGCGGCTGGTAATGCGACCGTTATTGTTCCTTCCGGCTGCGGCAGGAATTTTAACAAGCAAGCCTCTAACGCTAGCTTTTGCAGTGATATCCTCGCTGCTAAGCCCGGTCATAAATCTTCTACTTGGAGTATACGGTTTATAAGTTTTGATCGCCATTTTACGCCTCCACGCTTTCTAGGCTTGCGCCCTCAGGTAGCTTGACGTAGAATTTTTTCACATCGTTTCTAGCGCCCATTTTACCTCTAAATCTTTTTACCTTGCCATCTTGTCTTAAAGAATTTATCTTTAGCGGAGTGATCCCGAAATAGTTCTTTAAAACGCTCTTTAGTCCGTTTTTAGTAACCGACGGGCTAGTTTGGATAACGACCACGCCGTTTTCTTGAAGACCGAGAGACTTTTCCGTATAAAGGATCGTTTTGATATCTGTTATATCTGCCATTTTAGTCCTCTTTCACTATTGATTCAAATGCCGCTTTTTCGAATACGACCGAGCCGTAAACTGCGATTAGGTAAGCATTGACCTCGCTTACATCGATGACATAGCAATTTTTTAGATTTCTATAGGCCAAAAGAGTTTGCGCGTCTAGCTCGTTTTTAACGATTAGCGCATCTCTAACGCCCAGTTTCTTAATAAAATTTGCCGCATCTTTGGTTTTACCGCTTTTTAGCTCCAAATCGTCGAAGATAAAAATTTTACCCTCGTTTGCTTTCTCATTGATAGCAAATTCCAACGCAAGGCGTTTTTGCTTTTTATTGACCTTCTGCTCGTAATTTCGCTCGTTAGTCGGACCGAATGCGACCGCGCCGCCTACCCAGACATTGGTTCTCGTTGAGCCCGCGCGTGCGCCGCCGCGACCCTTTTGTCGCCATGGTTTTTTGCCGCCGCCGCTAACCTCGGCGCGAGTTTTAGCGTTAGCCGTATTTGCACGAAGCGAAGCAAGGTAAGATTTGACGTACAAATATAGATTGTGCGAATTGACTTCCGAAAATTTCGCAGGGATTTCAATTTCGCTTGCTTTTTCTAGTTTTTCGTTAAGCACGCTTACTTTACTCATTTTACTATCCTTATTCTGCCCATTGCACCGTTAAATCCAGGAACCGAGCCCTTAAGCACCAAAATTTTATTCTCGGCATCAAAGCTTATGACTTCGTTTTTAGCGGTAATCGTTTCGTTTCCAGTGTGTCCTGCCATCCTCATACCAGGCTGAACGCGACCGGGCCACTCGCAGTTGCCAATAGAACCAGGCCTTCGGTGGAAGCGGCTACCGTGCGCTGCAGGACCGCCCGCAAAGCCATGGCGCTTAATGACGCCTTGATAGCCCTTGCCTTTTGATCTGAAGCTTACTTTGACGATCTTGGCTTCGCTCAAAACATCTAAATTTTGATCGCCAAGCTCGGCATTTTCTAAGCTTAGAGTCGCAAATTTATTAAATTCCTTGCTTAGACTATATTTTTTTTGAATTCCGGCGATAGCTTTGTTATGCGCTTTGCCGTCTGCGTAGGCTACGATAGCTTTTTTCTCATCGCAAACTTCGCAAATTTTGGTATTGATAAGTCGCAAAAGCGTCACGGGCGTGCTGCTCGTGTCGATCGTCCTACTCATACCTATTTTTTCTACGATATATTCCATTGTTTTACCCCTTATTTGCCCATCGCGTGAACTTCGACGTTGACTTCCGGAGCCAAATCAAGCTTAGTTAGCGAATCAACCGTATCCGGAGTCGCCGCTACGATATCTAGCATACGAGCGTGAATTTTCATCTCAAACTGCTCTCTGGAGTCTTTATTTACGTGCGGAGATCTTAAAACGGTGTAGCGTTTAATCTTCGTAGGCATCGGCACGGGACCTCTGACGTCCGCACCTGTTCTTTTTACGGCTTCAACGATAGCCGAAACTGTGCGATCTAAAACTCGATGGTCATAAGCCTTGAGTTTTAACCTAATTTTTTGCATCACTTTTCCTTAATAAAGAACTTGTCGCAACGCGCGACCTTTTGTTTCAAACAAAAGACGCACATTATATAAAAGCGCTCCCTTTTTGTCAAGAAAATAGCCAAATTTTATTAAAATATTTCCTTTTTATAAGGAAAAATATATAGAATTCCGAAAATTTTTAAAGTGCCGAAAAATTTCAATACAAAAATTTTAGATAAATTTAGACGGATATAAAAAATCTCATTAGGATTTCTAGGATTTATTTCCTTTTAATAAGGAAAATTTTAAAATACCTAATATGAATGATCTAAAATTTTTTTACGAAAACCCGCCGGAATTTATGGGCTTTATTCCGCGCAAAAGAGGTATCAGCTCTGCCAAAACTATAATATACGGAGTGCTAAATTCCGGCAAAAGCGCCGTGCTGAAAAATGAAATTTCAGAACTTAAAAAAGATGAAATTTTGTATCTAAATTTAGCCGATCTACGCCTTGAAGAGGCGGTAGCGAATGATGCAATTTTTGCAGCTAGAAATAGCGCAGGCAATACAAAGGCTAGCGAAGTAAACGAGCATGAAATAAGCAGAGAAGCTACGTTAGACGCGGAAATTTCGGATACGGGCGAATTTTACCGCGCCGCCGTAAAAAATACAGATACAAAAAACGTAAGCGCAGGCAGCTCAAACAACGCAAGAAATATGGAGTCCGATGGCGCAAAAAACAGGAGTGAGAATTTCTTCCGTGAGATCAAAGAATTTTTAGCGGCAAACGAGCAAATTTCATCGCTTTTTTTAGATAATTTTAGTAGCGCCGATTTTGAAATTTCATCGCTTCAAAGCTTTGCTGGGGGGCTAAATTTAAAGCGTTTTATCATCTCTACGCGCGATAAAGAGTTGATCCTGCCGGGTTTTGAGCGGCTTGAGCTTTTGCCGCTTTCGTTTGAAGAATTTATCGCCTTCGATAAGCGCCACAACGAGATAAACTCGATGATTTCGGCGTTTTTAGCCCAAGGCGGCGGCGCAAAAAATCCCTTCATAACGCCTGCCGAAATTTTAGAATTCGAGCAGAGGCTGCTTGCGGCGAACTTTAGCCGCACGGAAATTTTAATCCTAAAAGAGTGCCTAAGCTCCGTCCACGCCGCATTTAGCGCAAATAAAATTTACACCGCGCTAAAGCCGCGCATCAAGATCTCCAAAGACGCCGTCTACGGCACCATCGCCAAGCTTGAGCGGGAAAATTTCATCAGATTTTTAAGCAAGGCGGGCGAGCCTGCGCGCGCAAAAAAGCTATATTTTTCGCATTTTAATATGCGCGAAATTTTAACGAGCAAAAAGGACTTCTCCAAAAAATTTACTAACGTCCTTTTCTGCGAGCTTTTGGGGCTAAATACGCCGATTTTTTACACAAAAGAGCTGGAATTTTACCTGCCTGCTCTAAAGATGGGGGTTCTCGTCATTCCTTTCAGCGACACAGATATCATCTTTTTAAAATTCCGCAAAATCTTAAGCGCGCTTAAGAGGCTCGGCATCATGAGTCTAAAAGTCGTTTCTATGGCAAACTCCGGTAGGCTCGAAATCGAGGGTATCCGCTGCGACGTCGTGCCGTTTCATGAGTTCGTGCTTAGCTTCTAATTATTGACATCCCATATCATAAAAATATAAATTTTATGATATAATTTTGGCAAACCCATATCAATTACGCAAGGGAAAGCCGATGATCAAATTAAAAGACAAACTCATTTATGAAACGCTAAAACTGGTCGAATCGCAAGGCAAAGAGGGACTTTTATGTCGCAATAAGCAAAGCGATGCGGAGTTTATGAGGCCCGTGAACGAATTCGCAGCTGCGAGTGGGCGCAACTACACCTCGGTCAAATCGACTCTTGATATAATTCATAAAAACTGGGGCTACCTGCAGCGCGAAAGCATTAAGGATACGGGGCTTGATGCGGGCAAGGCGTCGAAGATTTTCATCTACCGCCTATGCGAGTCAGGGCGAAGCTTTATCGAAAAATACGAAAAAGCGCTCGTCCAAAACGCCGACAAATAGTTCAAAATTAAAAATTTTAAGCGCCAATTAGATAGAATTCTTTAATTTCACGTAGAGCGACAGAATTTCATTTTTATGTGACTCGCCTTAAAAAAAGGAGATGAAAATGCTGGATTTTATAGTAAAAATGTTCGCATGGAAAGCTGAGTGGGAGGTAAAAAAGGAATATGACAAAGAATTTGGTGATCTATCCTCCATGCGCTCAATCTTGCGCTTTATAATACTTCTTATCATACTGAGCATTTTGATTAAATTTTAATTAAGCGTATGAAAGATACATTTTTAGATATTGCGCTCGTTTTATTTGGCATAGCTATGCTTGTCGCGATACGACAAAAATCTTTATTACAATTTATAATTTTCGTCGTGATTTTAGCGCTCGCCAGAGAGTTAATCATCAGGCTTTATGCCTAGTTTCGACGAAACCGACGCGGATGGAATTTAAAATTTAAACGACAAAATGACGGCGCGGCGAAATTCGGCGGGCGCAAATTTTAAATTTCGCCGTAACCACACTATGCTTTTATCATCATTAGCGAATTCTACCGTGCTTCAAGAATGGCCGTATCGATAAATCTAGCTTTTATCGTCAATGATAGATTTTACCCGCGGCGAGAATTTGCTTAATGTCGCGCTTTATGCTATCAGTGACGGAATTTCGCTCGTGCAAATGCGACGGAATTTCACTTGTGCGAACAAGGCGGATTTTTTGCGGTGGCAGCAAAAATTATAAACCAAATGAGCGGGTTAGAGCGTAAATTTTATAACGCTATAATGCTTAAATTCCGCAAAAGCCTAAATTAATGCGATACAAATGTGAAATTCAAGCAAAAATTTTAAATTTAGTAGCAAAATTCCGCGCGCTGAAATCTTAAAATTTTATTTCATAAAATTCCGAAATTTAGGAATTAAATTTTGCAGTGAAGCGCCAAATTTTACTTCGCAATTAAAATTCTCACGCAAACTATGCCCTGTAAATTCCAAAATTTCATCATCATAAAATTTTAAAATTCCAATGCTGTATTGCAAATATATTATTTTATCAAACGTAGCGAAAAGCGAAATTTTGTATAAATTACACTCGAAAATTTGACGGATTCTCGCGCAAACCGGCTCGAAATTCCGCCCTGCTTACTCCACGTATCCGATAAATTCGCCATCGAAAGTATGTCTAACGTCGCCGCGAAAGTAAATTTTACCTCCATCTCCTAAGCGCAAATTTAGCATTTCGCCGCTTGCAGGTATCACGCGGATATCGGGAGCCAGCCCCATATTTTCGACGCCTGCGATGAAGCATGCCGCCATCCCCGTACCGCATGCGAGAGTTTCTGCCTCTACGCCACGCTCAAAGGTGCGCACCTTTAAAATTTTGCTTGCGAGGCGACTTTGAACTAACGCATAATTAACGTTAGCGTTATACTTTTCACGCAGGTCCCGCGCCAGCACGGCATCGAACTCATTTAAATCGCTAACAAAAGTTACCAAATGCGGCACTCCTGTGTTATAAAAATACCACGTTAGCCCTGCTTCTTCAAAGCTTTCGCCTAGGCGTTTAGGACGAGTTAACATTACCTCTACGTTAGCTACTAACGCGTGAGCGTTAGGACGCAGATTGAAAATCTCGCCGAAGCTTACATTGCGTAGCTCGCCGCGCATACTCTCGCTCAAATTTCCGCCGAAAATACCAAAAATTTCGCCGCTAATTACGCCTGCGCCGCTTAGGAATTTCATACTCTGCGCGGCCAAGAAATTTTCATACGCATACATGCATACCGCTCGCGAGCCGTTGCCGCACATATCGGCGCTGCTGCCGTCGCTATTGTAAAATTCCCACTCGAAATTTATTCCCTCGATACCGTTAAATTTCGGCAACACGACGATGAGCCCGTCGGCGCCTACTCCATCGCGCCTATCGCATAGCTCGCGCGCTAGCTTGGATCTATCCGCCTTAACTGAATCCGTAAATATTACGAAATCATTTCCGCTCGCATTATATTTTGAAATTTTCATCATCTACCTCGCAAATTTTTAAAATTACTAACGCTCACTAACGCTTTATTAAAATTTTACTTATATCTAAATTTAAGCGTATCGCTTATTCCTAGGCTTTACTAAGACTCAATTTACTAACGTATCTTCTTTCGTGAGCCCATTTTGTTACGCGCCTTTCACAATGGATGTTAGAGCCTACCTCATAGCCTTTAAATGCTCGCAAGCATCAAATCTACCGAGCTTGCAAGCCTTTTCATAAAGCTCGCGCGCCTTCTTTTTATCTTTCGCTACGCCCCAGCCCTTTTCGTATTGATACGCTAAATTTGAGCAGGCTAGCGGCTCGTCGCTTTTCTCGCACGCCTCGCTAAAATACTTCGCAGCAAGCGCATGATCCTTTTGCCCGCCGTCGCCTTTGAAATACGTAACGCCCAAATTTACGCACGAATCCACGTGCCCTTGCTCGCAAGCCCTCGTAAAAAATGTCCTGGCCCTGTCCGCGTCCTTTTTCACGCCTTCGCCTAGAGCGTAGCTAAGCCCTAGGTTATGGCATGCCTCTACCTGCCCCATCTTGCAAGCCTTGATCAAAAGCTCGATCGCCTTTTTCGTGTCTGGATAGACGCCGAGCCCCTTTTTATAGTTGTATGCAAGGCTCGCGCACCCCTCGCTGCTATTTTTCTTGCAGGCGTCGCTGAAAAGCTCATTTGCCCTCTTGCGATCCTGCGTTACCCCCTGCCCGTCGTTGTAGAGCAGCCCCAAATAGACGCAGCCCTTCTGCTCGCCGAGCTTGCACGCCCTGTCGTAATAGCGCGCGGCCTGCCTAAAGCTTCTATTTGAGTCGTATGCATAGCCCAAATTTGCGCAATCTAGCGCATTTTCCTCGCCGCCGGCGTCGCAATTGCGCTGTAGCTCATTTATCACGCGGCTTAATTCTTTACAATCTCTCCCGCTCCCCGCGGCGCAGCCCTTCCTTAGATCGTCGATCTCCGCCGCAGCGCCCGTCGCAAACAGCGCGGAGAGCAAAACCATTCGCGCCGTAAATTTTAGCCGCTCTTTAAGCGGCGTACTTTTAAAATTTTGAAATTTAGCGCCGCCTTGGGCGAAGCTACCGATTCTCATTGCTTTATCCTTTATTTTCAACTCATCTTAATTCGCGAGAAATTTTACGCAACCAGGCGAAGGGTTAAATTTTATCTTTTAGCTCTTTTAAAAATCTCTCCACCGCGGCCTTAAGCGCGGCAAGATCGCCGCTATTATCTATAACGAAATCCGCCATAGCGCGCTTTTGCTCGATATCCGTTTGTAGCTCCACGCGGCGCTTTGCAGCGGCATAATCAAGCCCGTTTCGCTTCATCACGCGCGAAATCAGCGTATCTTTAGGCGCATAAACGACCGCCACTTTGTCGAAAAACTCATACCTCTTGCCCTCGAAAAACAAGGGAATATCAACGAAATAAAGCTTTCCTTTCGCCTCCAAAGCCCGCGCCTGCGATAAAATTTCAGCCGTTATCTTTGGATGCAGTAGCGCTTCAAGCTTTGCAAGCTCCGCCGGGTTTTTAAACACCAGCTCGCCTAGCTTTTTGCGATCCACCGAAACGCAGGGCGCGGACGAAATTTCCTCGCCTAAACTAACGCTAAATTCCGCTTGCGGGTTCAAATTTGCAGCCTGCGCGTCCTTTTGCACGACGTATTGCGCGCCGAAAATTTCAGCTACCTGCGCGGCACAGCGATCAAGGATGCGGTGTGAAATCTTATCGGCGTCGATGATCTCAAATCCGCGATCACGAAGCAGCTCGCAAACCGCACTCTTGCCGCTGCCTATGCTGCCCGTGATGACGATGGCGTGTTTAAGTTTCAAGATGGGCCTTTATAGCGTTTTTATTCGATTTTAGCTAAAATCTGCGAAATTATACCATCTTGGAGGATAAAATTTGATAAGCTACAAAGACGCAGGCGTCGATATAGACGCGGGAAATGACTTCGTAAACGCGATAAAACCGTTCGTCAAAGCGACGCAAACTCCGCATGTTTTGGGCGGTATCGGCTCGTTTAGTGGCGCGGTGAGGCTACCGGCAGGCTACAAAAAGCCCGCGATCCTGGGCGCTACCGACGGCGTGGGCACAAAGCTGCGACTCGCGATCGACGCGCGCAAATTTGAGGGCGTCGGCCAAGATCTCGTCGCGATGTGCGTGAATGATCTCATCTGTAACTTTGCCGAGCCGCTATTTTTCCTCGACTATTACGCGACGGCAAAGCTCGAGATCGCGGATGCCAAAGAGGTCGTAAAAAGCATCGCCGAGGGCTGCAAACTCGCCCGCTGCGCGCTTATCGGCGGCGAGACGGCAGAGATGCCCTCGATGTATGAGAAAGGCGACTTCGACCTTGCAGGCTTTGCCGTAGGTATCGCCGAAGAGGACGAGATCGACCGCAGCAAATTTGTGCGTGAGGGCGACGTGCTCATCGCGCTTCCTAGTAGCGGCCTGCACTCAAACGGCTTCTCACTCGCGCGCAAAGTGATCGCCGAGCTAGGGCTAAAATTTGACGACAAGGTAGGCAATCGTGCGCTTATCGACGTGCTTTTGGAGCCGACCAGGATCTACGTCGGCGACTTTTTAAATTTAAAAGATAAAATCCACGCGCTCGCGCACATCACGGGCGGCGGCATCGTGGAAAATCTGCCGCGCGTATTTCCAAAGGGACTGGGTGCGAAGATCGAGCATGCCGCGATCCGCACGCCTGAAATCTTTAAAATCATCGCGCAAAAGGTAGAGCCTGCCGAGATGATGAGGACGTTTAACATGGGCGTTGGCATGATCGTCGTAGCTCCGAAAGAAAACGCTGACTTTATGCTATCCAACACCGACGGCTACGTCATCGGCGAGGTTGTAAAAGGCAGAGGCGTGCAGCTCGTGTAAATTTGAAACGGTAAAATTTGCCGTTTTTTGCCAAAGTAGAATTTATGTTTAGACTAAATTTAAAGCAGGTGTTGCGACCGCTCCCAAAAACAGCGCCGAGAATTATTATATGATAGGCCTTGCGGACGACAGGTACGACTATAAGAACTATCTACTTTCCAAAGACCGATCAAGCTCGGGCGATACGAGAACGCGCGGCATAACGGCTTATACGCAGAGTGCAATGGCGACGTATGCTATCACGGCTGCAAGGCGATGAAAATCACTAGCGAGCTTATCGTTTTTGAAGTCCAAGATAGCGCCATCGCCGTGGATATCAGCGGAGTCAAAATTCCCAAACGCTTCATTAAGTATTGCAAAGAAATTTTCGACGATCTGCTTAGCATCGAGGGATAAATTTAAATGCGCAACGGCACGCAAAAAATTTACCTGCAACTGCCGTAAATTCTATCTGGAAGATACTGCTCCGCGTCCTTTGCGTCCGCTTTTTCGACGAGGCTTTTATACTCATCCTCGCTTAGATGCTCAAGCCACGTTACGTTTTTGCCGTCCTTTTCAAAGGTTACCGCGATATGCTCGCCGTCTTCGTGCAGTCCGGCTCCGTGCCAGTGTTTGACGCCTGGTGGGCAGAGCACTACGTCGCCCGGACGAGCGATTTGTATGATCCCATCCGCCGTACCGGTGTAAATTTTACCCTGCGTTACGATTAAATTTTGCCCCGCAGGATGCGTATGCCACGCCGTGCGAACTCCACGCGGAAAATGCACCAGCGCCGCTCCTGCATTCGCGTAAGGCGTCGCAGCAAAAAGTAGCGTGACTTTAGGCAGTCCGCCTGCAAAAATTTTATCGCTCACCTTATCATAAACGGCGAGATTTTCCTTTTTAACCAAAACTTGTTTTTCCTGCATCTTTTCTCCTTTGTCTATATTTTTCGCGATGCTCTTTTTAAAATTTTAAATTCAATAACTTTTCGCAACCGCTTTTTGAATGATCCATCTATCCTCTAGCTTTATCATCGGCATAGTAAGCTCTAAATTCCACGTATGGCGCGTGCCATAGATACGAGCGCCGGTTTTACTGCGTCCGATCAGCGTTGCGCTATCTCCTTGAACGGCGATCTTTACATCATCTATTTAATCCTCCATTTATTTTAAGTTCAGCACACCATATTGTTCCTCAGATACTGGTTCTAACCATTCATTGAATCCATTTTCTCCCGGAACTTCAATTGCAAGATGAGAAAACCAGCTATCCGGCGCTGCACCATGCCAGTGCTTAACACCAACAGGAATATTGATACAGTCTCCAGGATTCATTTCTATAATATCCTTACCCCATTCTTGGTAATATCCTCTCCCTGCAACACAAATGAGTATTTGACCACCACCCTTATCTGCATGATGGATATGCCAATTGTTTCTGCAACCAGGCTCAAATGTTACATTAAAAACTCCAACCTGCTCCATAGAAATAGGTGCAAGATAGCTTTGACCAACAAAGTATTTTGCAAATGCATCATTAGGCTTTCCTATTGGAAATATCATAGACGCTTGATGTTGTGCCTTTGCATCATTTTTATCCGCAGTTTCTTTCCATACATCTTTAGCAAGACTAAACGCTGCCCATCCTTTTGGCCAGCCAACATAAAATGCTACATGTGTAATAATTGCCACCATCTCTTTTTTTGTAACACCATTTTTTTTTTTTGCATTCTGTAAGTGATAAATTAAAGATGAATCTGTAATACCAGACGACATTAATGCTACAATAGTAATTATGCTTCTAGTCTTTAAATTAATATCTTCATTATTCCAATTCTCTCCAAACAAAACATCATCATTAAAATGAGCAAATTCAGGTGCAAATTCTCCAAGTTGATCTCTTCCTGCTGTTTGTACTATTTTTTCTGACATTTTTCCTCCTTTACTTTCTTTTGTATTTTAAAATTTTTTCTACCGCTTGCCTAAAATTTCGCAAGCCGAACTTATCTCGAAAAATTATTTAACATCTTTACTATCTGCGGATCTCCGTGATCGAAAAATAGGCTCGCACCATCGTCTAGCCCTGCGATCGTTTGCATATCCGCCTCGCTTAGTGAGAAGTCAAATATATTGAAATTTTCCACCATACGCTCTTTGCTTACACTCTTTGGGATGACGACGATACCGCGCTGCACGAGCCAGCGTAAAATCACTTGAGCCACGCTTCTGCCTTGCTTCTGTGCGATCGTTTTTAGAACCGCATTGCTAAATATATCCTTTCTGCCCTCGCCAAAAGGCGCCCAGCTTTGCATCGCGATGCCGAGCTCTTTTAAATTTGCCTGCGCTGCGAGCTGCTGGTGGAAAGGATTGCACTCGATCTGATTTATCGCGGGCTTTATCTCGTTGTTTATCGTAAAGTCCATAATTTGACCGGGGTTAAAGTTGCTAACGCCGATGCTGCGGATGCGGCCCTCTTTTTTAAGCCTACTCATCGCTCGCCACGCGCCGTAAGTGTCGCTATATGGCTGATGGATGAGATACAAATCGAGATAGTCAAGCCCTAGCTTTTTCATCGACGCATCAAAGGCTTTTAGCGCCCGTTCCTCGCTTACGTCACTGATCCAAAGTTTTGTGGTGATAAAAAGCTCCTCGCGTTTCACGCCGCCGGCTATTGCCGCTTTAACCGCCGCGCCAACGCCCTCTTCGTTATAATAAGCCTGTGCGGTGTCGATGAGACGGTAACCCACGTCAATCGCATCCTCAACGCACCTTTGAGCCTCTGCAGGCTCCACCTGATACACTCCGTAGCCTAAAATCGGCATTTTGTTGCCGTCGTTTAATGTTAAATACTGCATTTTTGCTCCTTGTAATTTTAATTTTTTAACTGAAGTGATTATAACAGTTTTAAAAAAAAGGAGGTAGAACGATCCTGCAAAATCATTGCCTATTTCTGCAAATATTATAAAAAATACAAAATTTAGATCAAATTTGTAGTTAGGGTGTGGCAAAAATGTAAATTTTAGACAAAAGGAGCTTGGGAGATAAAATCAACGAGAGGCAGTAGACCTTGCCCGCACTAAATTTAAGCGCCAGTTATGGCTAAGACGTGCGCCTTAGGAGGCATGCCAAACATCCTGGAGTACTCCCTATTAAACTGCGACGGGCTCGCGTAACCGACGGCAAATGCGGCCTGCGCGGCGTCTAAATTTTGATTTATCAAGAGATTTTTTGCCTCTTCGAGGCGGATCTTTTTAGCGGACTAAGCGCCGTAATACGCTTGAAGTTATGATATAGCGACGATGCGCTGATACCGAGCTTTCTGGCTAAATTTTCGATATTTATCGCCTCAGCGTAGTTTGATCTTATCTCTTTGGCAGCACGCATTACGCGGTTTTCTATGGTTTCTAGCATTACGTATTGGCGTAGGAAATCGCCGTTTTCGCCCTTTAAAAGTATGTATAAAGTTTCTTTTATCGCGAGCTTTGCTAAAAATTTAGCATCGTTTGGACGCTCTAGCAAACGGATAAATTTAAATACGGCTTCAAGCAGCTCATCATCTACCGCCCCAAGAGCTAGTCCTGCAAACTCGCCCTTTTTGCTCTCGGCGCCGCCAATGCTCTCGATCACGCTTAAAATATCCTCTAGCTCAAAGTTGATCTTTATAGCTAGATACGGGCAGCCTTTGATCTTCGCAACGGCAGGGATATGCGTAGCGGCTAGCAGATAGCGCTGCTCGTCGTACTCGTAAAAATCATTACCGACTTTGGCTAGTTTTGAGCCTTTAAAAACCATGCAAAGCGCCGGCTCGTAAACGCCGGTTAAAAACTCGGTCGGCACGCTTGCTCGGTAGATAAATAGCTCTTTGATGTCGCTTTGTATCTTGCCGTCTGAGCTAAATTTAGCGTCCAAATACTTGCAAATTTCATCTATCTTGCTCATTGTGCCTCCTTGGTTTTTTGGAATTTTAGCAAAATTTATAAAATAGCAAGCTGCGAATATCCGCCGGCCCGCTTTCTCAAATTTAGCAAGTAAATAGGCAAAGTCGGCTCGCCAAATATTAAAAGAGCTCAATCCAAAATGATAAATTCGGACGGTTTAACGACCGTCCGAAAATCAAAAGTCAAAGCAAGAAGCTAAAGCCATAAACCAATTTACTCCATTTAAATTTATCTTGCCAGCTCAAGAATTTTAGCGATATTTTCGCGGCTGTAGAGCTCCGCCATATTCCACGCTTTGGCGTTTGTCGCGGCTACGTCTATGACCTCGTCCAGCGCCTTGCCTTCGATGCCGAGCTGTGCCAGGTTAGTCGGCGTGCCGATCTTATCAAACCACGCCTTAAGCGCCAGGATGCCCTCATCTGCGCTTTTAAGGCCGAAAATTTCACGCGCGAAACGCTCAAACGCGCTTAAATTCCTATCCTTATACCACTTCATCCACGCAGGCATTACCACGCTAAGACCGGCTCCATGCGCGCAGTCCACGACCGCACTCATCGCGTGCTCGATCATATGGTTCGGATAGCCGAAGTCGCCCACGCCCACGTAGGTTAACCCGTTTAGCGCCATCGTTGCGGCCCACGCAAACTCGGCGCGCGCATCGTAATCGCTCGGATCTGCGAGCAGGATTTCAGTTGTGCGGATGACGGTTTTAATGTTTGCTTCGATATAGGCTCGAACGATGTCTGGATGGACGCTAGCGGTAAAATACCCCTCGATGCTGTGCGCGATGATGTCGCTCGCGCTATATACGAGATACTCGCGGCTGACGGTTGCTTGCAGCTGCGGGTTTATGACCGAGACCTTTGGATATAGACACGGCGCGCTGATCGCGTATTTTTGTTTAGTCTGCTCCTTGGTCACCACGCCGCCGCAGTTCATCTCCGAGCCCGTCGCGGCAAGGGTAATGATATCAAAAATTTTAAGCGCAACGCTCGGGCTTTTGCCGGTGAAAAAATCCCACACGTCGCCCTCGTAGCAGGCGCCCGCGGCTACGGCTTTCGCCGAGTCCAGCACGCTTCCGCCGCCCACAGCAAGCACGCTATCGGCGCCGAATTCTTTGGCGAGCTTGATCGCTTCGTTTACCTTGCTTAGCACGGGATTTGATTTTATGCCGCCAAGCTGCGTAAATTCTATACCACTTGCCTTTAAGCTACTCTCCACGACGCCCATCAGACCGCTTTTCCGCACGCGCTCGCTACCGTATAACACGAGAGCTTTTTTCGCGCCCGCTTCCTTCATATACTGCCCGATATGCTCCTCTTTGCCCTTGCCAAATTCTATCCTCACGGGGTTGCAAAAACTAAAATTTGTCATCTTTTCTCCTTTAAATAAAGTTGCTAAATTATAGCCTTTTTTAAAATTTTGCGGTAGCACGATAGTCCAAATTCCTTGCCCAATCGTGCGAATTTAAGTATAACCCGCGTAAATTTAAAGGACTTAGTAAGCGTCGCCGCTAAACTTATACTAGCTCATGTTTCGCATAAAATATGTACTATTTATAAATCTGTCTCTTATACACATCTCCGAGCCCACGAGACTACGCTGCATCTC
>UQCL01000030.1 GCA_900539505.1 uncultured Campylobacter sp.
GCGTAGTCTCGTGGGCTCGGAGATGTGTATAAGAGACAGCAAAGAGCGAGTATCTGTATTTTATGCGAAATAAAAAAACGGGGCTTCATGATTTTGCGCGCACGCAAGCCGAGCACGAGCGCAACGTAAAGGCGCAAAGGTAAAATTTAAGGCCGTTTCGGTATTAAATTTAAAAACGAGATTTCGTCTTTAAATTTTAAAATTTAACCCCCGCAGTTATAAAAATGCGGGCCGATATTTGGGAGATAACAATGAAAATAGCGATATTCGGCGCCGGAAACATCGGCGCAGCGGTAGCGAACGATCTTATCGTAAGCGATTCTTTGAGCCAAAAGATAGATAGCATTGCGCTTGTGGATGCGGTAGAGCGGATCGCGCGCGGCAAGGCTTTAGATCTAGCCCATACGGCGGCGGTTTACGAGCGCGACCTGCTCATAAGCGGCAGCACGGAGCCCGGCGACATAGCGGAGGCAGGCATCGTCGTGATCACGGCGGGGCATGCAAGAAAGGCGGGGCAGAGCAGGGAGGAACTGTTTGGCAGCAACGCTGCCATCGTCGCACAATGCGCGCGAGATGCCGCAAAATACGCACCTAGTTCCATTATCGTCGTCGTTACCAATCCGCTTGATATGATGGTCTATGCGGCGCTGCAGGCCAGCGGGTTTGCAAAGGAGCGCGTCATCGGCATGGCGGGCGAGCTAGACGGCGCGCGGCTTAAATTTGAACTCGCGCGAGCGAGCTGCAAGGAAATTTCATCGATGAGAAGCGCGATCGTGGGCCCGCATAGCGAAGAGATGATCGCGCTTAAAAACGAGCTGGGATTTGAAATTTCGGATGAAATTTTCGAGCGCGCGGTGCAAAATACCAAACGCGCCGGCGCGCAGATCGGCGAGCTACTGGGCACGTCGGCGTATTTGGCGCCCGCTGCAGGGATCGTAAAGATCATAAAATATATCCTTTTTGATACCTGCGGCACGCTCGCCTGCTGCGTCGCGGATAGATCGGGAGTGCCTTTGGGGCGCTTCGTAAGCGTCGGCAAAATGGGCGCGATAGAGAGAAATTTCGCCTACTCGGGCGAGTTTTACGCGCAGCTTGAACGGATGCGTGAGCGGATAGCGGAGCTAAAGTTTTAGTGGAAATAAAACGAATTCGGCGCGACGCGGAAGCGGGATTCGTAGATTTAAAATTTCAAAGCGCAGAATTCTTGCGATAGAATTTGCAGCATCAAATTTCACTTCGGCAAGAAATTTAAGCTCGCGGAATTTTGCAGCGTAAAAATTTTATTCGCTGCGGAATTTTAAAATTTGTGCAATTTTGCTCGCTGTGAAATTTCGTAGATTAAAATTTTACTTTGGTTCAGAATTCTGCGTGACGTAAAATTTTTAAACGTCACAAAATTTTAAAATTTAAACTCTGCAAAATTTAAAAACGAGAGGAATTTAATGCGATCAAAGCGGGCTTGCGCCGCAAAATTTCAAATTTTAAATCGCGAGGCGGGATTTAGTGCAGATTTTGATAAATTAAGGAGAAAATATGAGCGAAAATGAGAGCCAGCGCGCCGTCTGGACGGATGAGAGCCGCTGTAAGGCGTGCAACATCTGCGTAAGCGTCTGTCCTAGCGGCGCGATCGCGATGAGACAGGACGAGGGCGCCGTGCAGGGCATGATGATCGACGTGGTGGATGAGGGCGCCTGTATCGGCTGTAGGGAGTGCGAGTTGCACTGCCCTGATTTTGCGATTTTCGTTGCGCCCAAGGGCTTTAAATTCGCTCGTCTAAGCTCGCAGGCTAGAGAGATGGCTGAAAAAATCAAAAACAATAATTTTATGAAACCCAAGGACGCATAATGAGAGAGGTAATTTCCACAGGCAACGCCTTAATTGCGCGTGCGGCGATTGATTGCGGCTGTAATTTTTTCGGCGGCTACCCGATCACGCCTAGCAGCGAGATCGCGCACGAGATGAGCCGCTTGCTACCTAAGGTCGGAGGCAAATTTATCCAGATGGAAGATGAAATTTCGGGCATTTCTGTAGCTTTAGGCGCATCTATGAGCGGTGCAAAGGCGATGACGGCAAGCTCCGGTCCTGGAATTTCGCTAAAATCAGAGCAGATTGGACTTGGCTTTATCGCTGAAATTCCGCTTTTAATCGTAAATGTTATGCGCGGAGGTCCTAGCACCGGGCTTCCTACGCGAGTGGCGCAGGGCGATATTTTGCAAGCTCACAACCCCACTCACGGCGATTTTCAAAGCATCGCGCTGTGTCCGGGCTCGCTAAAGGAGGCTTATACGCAAACCGTGCGCGCCTTCAATCTAGCCGAGCGGTTCATGACGCCGGTATTTTTGTTGCTTGATGAGACGCTTGGGCATATGCAGGCTAAGGCGGTGCTGCCTGAAATTTCGGATCTAAAAATCGAGCGCAGGGTGGAATTTAAAGGTAGTCCGAAAGATTATGAGCCCTACGACGCTGCGCCCGATAAGCCTGCGGTGCTAAATCCATTTTTTAGAGGATATCATTATCACATAACGGGGCTTCATCACGGTGCGAAGGGCTTTCCGACCGAAAATGAGCAGATCGTGGATCGCTCTATAAAAAGGCTTTTTAATAAAATTTCGGCGCATGAAGATGAGATCGTGCAATACGAGGAATTTATGCTAGATGACGCTGATGCTTGCATCATCGCCTACGGCAGCGTTAGCTTAGCAGCAAAAGACGCGATTTTAAAGCTACGAGGGCAAGGCGTGCGTGTGGGACTTTTTCGCCCGATCACGCTGTGGCCAAGCCCAGCGCGCAAGCTAAGGGAGCTAGGGGAGAGATTTAATAAAATTTTGATCGCCGAGCTAAATTTAGGGCAGTATCTGCTAGAGGTGCAGCGCGCTTGCTTGAGAGATGATTTTAAGACGCTTCTTAAGGCAAACGGCAGACCGATCAGCCCTAGCGAGATTATCGAGAAAGTAAAGGAGCTTTAAATGGCGTTTGATTACGATAAATATCTAAGAACGGACAAGATGCCTACACTTTGGTGCTGGGGCTGCGGCGACGGAGTGATTTTAAAAGCGATTATTCGCGCGATTGACCGCGTAGGCTGGAGTATGGACGATGTGTGCGTGGTAAGCGGTATCGGCTGTAGCGGCAGGATGTCGAGTTACATAGACTGCAATACCGTCCATACGACGCACGGACGCGCGATAGCTTATGCTACGGGTATCAAGCTTGCAAATCCGGACAAACACGTAATAGTAGTCACTGGCGATGGCGATGGGCTTGCGATAGGGGGCAATCACACGATCCATGGATGCCGCCGCAATATCGATCTAAATCATATCTTAGTAAACAATTTCATCTACGGGCTTACAAACTCGCAGACTAGTCCTACGACGCCGCGCGGGTTTTGGACGGTTACGGCGCAATACGGCAATGTCGATCCCAGCTTTGATGCGGCAAAACTTGCGATTGCTGCCGGAGCAACTTTTGTCGGACGCGAGAGCGTGACAAATCCCGAAAAAATCGAGCGACTTATAGCCAAGGGCTTTGAGCACGAGGGTTATAGTTTTTTTGATATTTTTAGCAACTGCCACGTAAATTTGGGTCGTAAAAATAAAATGAGCGAGGCAGTGCAAATGCTAAAGTGGCTTGATTCGCGTACGATTTCCAAAGCTAAATTTGACGCTCTTAGCGAGGATGAGCGAGCGGGGCTATTTCCGATTGGGGTTTTACATGAAGATAATGAGCATACCGAATACACAAAGGCGTATCAAAAGGTGATAGATGCGGCACAAAGCGGCGAAGCGATAAATTTTGAAGGACTAAGATGAATCAATTAAGATTTGTAGGAGTGGGCGGTCAAGGCGTAATCTTAGCGGGTGAGATTCTAGCTGCGGCAAAGATCGCGCACGGCGGCTATGGAATCAAGGCATCTACGTATACCTCTCAGGTACGTGGCGGACCTACGAAAGTGGATATTATCTTAAGCGATGAAGAAATTCTATATCCTTACGCGAGCGAGGGCGAGATCGATTTTATGCTCGCAACGGCGCAGAGTAGCTACGATGCTTTCAAAAATGGCGTGAAAAAAGACGGCGTGATCGTAATCGAGCCGAATTTAGTAGCACCGAGCGATGAGGATAGGGCAAGCTTTAAAATTTATGAAATTCCGATCATTACCATCGCAAAATACGAAGTTGGAAATGTCATCACCCAAAGTGTCGTGGCTCTAGCGATCGCAGTAGAGCTTAGCCGCTGTATGGACTCAGGGCTAGTAAAAAAGCAAATGCTCCGCTCTGTGCCCGAAAAAACCCGCGCGCTAAATGAAAAGGCGTATGATTTGGGGATAAAATACGCGAGAGAGGTTTTTGAGACGGAGTAAAATTTTATAGCAGCGAAACGATAGAAGCGTGTGGGTAATATTCTTAGCGGCTTTATTCTTGCTTTTTTGCGAAGTGCATCGGCCATAGGATGAAATTTATCGCGTTGTTAAAATTTTTATTTTGGTACAAGTATACTTACCGCTTTTCTTAAAGGATTGCACTCGCTATCGCTTAGGCAAATTTCTAATTGCTCCTTTATCTTGCAAGAAAAATCCTTCTTGTCGCTCTCTTTTCCATAACAAACCTTATCAAAGTATCCGATAGCTCTATGTATATTTCCGCCGTAAAATATTTCATTCCCTCCTAGCAAAAAGCAATAATACATCATATCTGCCTCACAAGCTTTCTTTATTTAATGCTGAAACGGAATCTTTATATCTACCCATTGTAACCAAAAGCGCTATACCGAGCGATCCGCAGCTTTCATAATCTCCGTCGTCGCACTTCTTGGATAAAATTTCGACTAGCTTTGTGCATGCGCTATATTTTCCATCGCCGTTATCGCACTCTAAATTTAGCTCTTTTTCCTCCCAAGTTTTGAAAAAGCTCGAATCCATGGGTCTTGCCATACTAGAGCATATTGAAAATATCAAAGCCAAAACTATAAATTTAATTTTCTGCATTTTCTCTCCTATTTAAAATTTGATATATAAAGCGGCTTTTTAAACAACATCATCTTACGCTTTTTAACAAAATTCTTGCTTTTTTTATAGGATTGCACTCGCTGTCATTTAGACATTTTTCCAATTCCTCTTTTATCTTGCACGCTTCGTTTTTAAACAGGCTATTTGCTGCTTCACATGTCTTACCAAGATATTTAATTACCAAATTTACATCTCCGCCATAGTGTATTTCGGTCGCACTTAGCATATAGCAGTAGGTTACTACGCCGGCCTCACAAGCTTTTTTATAAGCGGAGGCAGCGTCCTCATATCTATTGGAGTCTAAAAGCGCTATACCGAGCGATCCGCAGCTTTCGTAATCCCCATCGTCGCACTTCTTGGATAAAATTTCGACTAGCCTCGTGCATGCGCTGTATTTTCCATCGCCGCTATCGCAAGCAATCGCTAAATCTTTTTCCTCTTTGGTTTTAATAAATAATCCAAGCCTTCCGCCGCCGCAGCGGGGATCGCTGCAAATGCTATTATAAACGCAAGTGCTGAAATTTTAAGATAGAATTTTTTCATCGCCGCTCCATGTTTTTAAGCGGCGATTATATATTAAAGTATTTTAGCGGGCTCTTAAAATTTTGCATAGTTAAAATTTTGATCGCCTGCTAAATTTAGCGGCGCCGTTTTCAAAAGTCGCGCCGCTTCGGGATTTAAAACGCCGCTTTTAAATTTTTAAACGTCGCGATTAAATTTCAAATGCCGCTTGGCGGCTAAGTAAAATTCGCGGCGCACGAGGATAAAATTTTAAAATTTCACCGCAAGCTTTGGGCGGCTTTAAATTTAACATACCGAGTTCTGTTAGCATCCCGAGTTCGGCTGCACCCGCGTTTCGCTGCCCGTGTGGATCAGCAGAGCCTTGCCGCGTCTAAATCTGCACGGCGGATCGGCTTGCACGGATGAGTATTCCTTGCCGTTTAGCTTGTAGATGATATTGGAGCCTTGCACCGTCTTTTGGGAGTTTTGGATCGCATCTCCGGCGACCGCGCCTACTACTGCGCCGCCCACGAGCCCCACGGTTTCGGCTAAGCGCCTGCTGCTGCTATGTTTGCCGAGCTTATGCCCGATGACCGCACCCGTAGTTCCGCCCGCGACGCCACCTAAAATTTTACCCGTATTGCCCTCGGAGCGCTCTACGTTGATTTTGGCGGGCAGGACATCGACGATCTCGATCCGATCGCTTTGCCTCATGCGGTTCGTTTCGCTCGCGTCATAAACATCTCCGCCGTATCGATCCTGCGGGGTCGCGCAGCCGCAAAGTGCGATAGCTGCGATCAAACATAATGTAAAATTCTTCATGTTTTCTCCTTTGTAATGAGCTACGGGCGGCATTATACTATGGATTTTTATACGAGCGGTTAAGCGGCGGCGTTAAAATTTACCGGCTCGCTGCCGCTTAAAATTAGCTGGATACAAGGCATTGTGCCGTATCTGGGCGCCTTATAAAATTTTTATTTCACTCAAAATTTATCTTATTTTGTTAGAATCATTCTTATTTTAAAGGAGAAAAAATGAAAAAACTATTGGTTTACGCCACCAAAGGCGGCGACACGAAGGTCGTGAGCGAATATATCGCTTCAAAGCTCGGCTTTGAGATAAAGGAGGCCAAAGAGCTAAATGAAGAGGATTTGGCGGGAGCGGGCGCGTTTATTTTTGCGGCTTCGACACACGGCGACGGACAGATCCAGGCTAAATTTGACGACAAATTGGAGCTTTTAAACAAAACTGATTTTGGCGGACGCAAGGTCGCGCTCATAGGCGTTGGCAACGTCGAGCGCCACGGCAGCGATTTTTGCAGCGGCATGAGTGCGTTTTTACCGGTGCTTAAAAAGGCCGATCTCATCGGCGCTTGGGGCGCAGAGGGCTATAAATTTAAACATTCGCGTGCCTTTATAAACGGCAAATTCGTGGGTCTTACGATCGATTTTAAAGGCGACGAGCACTGGCAGGCGAGGGCCGATAAATGGATCGCCGCAGTTGGAGGCGAGTTTTAAATATTTCAACTTTTGCGCGACCGACCGAGCATTGGGCCCATAAAGCCCAATGCTCGTTAAATTTCGCCATTAAATTCCGCGCTCCGCTTGAAAGTGGAGCCCTCTTAAATTTTACTTGCCGCGCCGTTAGAATTTCCACCGCGTCCAAGCGCCGCCAGCTCATATCGCGTAAATTTTATTGCTAGCGGAGGCTGTAAATTCTAACTCGTCGCGTGGGTAGCTATGGGTGCCGCGATAAAATTTAGTTCGCGGCAACTTACGCGCTATTCGTGCAATAAACGATAAATTCCGCCTGCGATGCTTGATGTCGCTAGCGCGATAAAATTTCGCTTTCGCGACAAAATTCCGCCCGCAGTACTAGCGCGCGGCACCCGCACATTAAAATTTCACGCTCTGCTTCCGAGCGGGGCCCCCTCATTAAAATTTTAAAATTTTTAATTCAAAAAGTCGCTGTGTTTTACAAGCCGTACCGCTTGAAATCGCGCAGATAGGATGAAATTTTAATCCGCCCAAGCCTCAATTCTGCTCGCGCGACGGTCAATTCAATACGGCAATTTTATGCGACCGATTTATAAAATCGCCGCCCGAACCTCAAATATCAGCGCCGCATTAGAAAAGTTATTTTATAATAACCGCATATCAAAATTTAAGGCGATCTATGAAAAGGCTTCTATTTTTCGTCGTTTTTGCGCTGGCCGCTCTCGCCGCGGCGATCTACTTCAATCTCGATAGGCGCGAAGAGGTCGCGCACAAGGCCTACGGCATCATCGATATCAGGCAGAGCTCGCTTAGCTTCGAGCGCAGCGGCCGCATAAGTGCGCTTTATCGCGACGAGGGCGATTTCGTGCAGGCTGGCGACGTCTTGGCGGCTCTGGATACGGCGGATCTGAGTTTTCAAAGACAGATTCAGATCGCGAGGTGCGACGGGCTTAAATTTAGCTTGCAAAAATTACAAAGCGGCTTTCGTAGCGAGGAGATCGAGATGGCGGCGGCAAACGTAAGCGCGCTGCAAAATGCCCTACAGCTCGCTACTTTAACGAACGAACGCCTCAAGAGCCTGGGCAAAACCAACTCCGCGTCCAAGCAGCAGATCGACGAGGCGTTTTACTCGATGAAGCGCACGCAAGCCCAGCTACAAAGCGCGCAGGCCAATCTGCGCCAGCTTCAAAGCGGCTACCGCGGCGAGGATGTAGGCGCCGCCCGCGCAAATTTGGCAAGCTGCGAGGAAAATCTGAAATATCTGAATTACCAAATCGAGACGCAAAGCGTGTTAAAAGCGCCCTTTAACGGGCAGATCAGAGCGCGCCTTAAGGAGCTTGGCGACATCAGCATGCCAAGCGTGGGCGTTTTTGAGCTTAGCGAAGTAAAAAATAAGCGCGCGAAATTTTATCTGAGCGAAAATCAGCTCCGTTTCCTGCGCGCCGGACAGAGCGTACGGATAATCGCTGCGGACGGCTCTAGCGCGAGCGCAAAGGTCGCATATGTGAGCCAAACCGCGATGTACACGCCCCGCACGGTGCAGACCGAGGAGCTACGCGCCGATCTAGTGTGGGAGGCGCGCGCCGATTTCAGCGACGCGGACGGCAGCTTTCGTTTAGGTCAGCCGATCAGCGTGGAATTTTAACGGGCGAGCGGCACATAAGCATCGCAGGTAAGGGCTAATTTAAAGCGCGGCGCGGGTGGCAGGAACACTACGGATGGAATTTTATCGCGGCGCAACGCCCAAAGCTATCAAGTGCGGCGAGTTGGAATTTAAACGGTTGCCTTAGCGATAAAATTTTAGCGGCATAACGACGCGAAATTTATGAGCGATTTTGGCGGCACCTGCAGGCAAAATTTGGATAGCCAAGCTCGCTGCCCGACAAAATTTTACGCAATATCGCGCGAGCCGTGCATACGGCGCGAGTTTGATGAAATTTTAAAAGCGCGCTTCAAGGTAAAATTTTAACGGCGCCTGTTCGGCAGGACAGGGCGATAAATTTTTGCTACGTCTAAAGATACGTTGTCTAGGCGGCGATAAAATGTTGCGCGCTTAGAACGAAGTCGTACAAAAATGGCGTAAATTTTATCGTGCGGGTTTTACGTGAGCTTGCGGAGGCTTTGGATAAAAGATCGGAATTTTGCAGCGCGGCAAGTAAAATTTCAGCGAAATTTTGGCGCAAAGCAATGCGGGCTAAATTTTAAAATTTGCGGCTCTGCGGAGAATAGGTAAAAGCCGGCGATAGAGCGAGAGCGGGCTTTGTTTCTAGCAGACCGTTTTTCGATAAACGAACGGCGATTGAACCGAGCGCGGACGGCAGTAAAATTCACTACGAAACAAACGGCGCGATTAAATACCGATTGTGCGCGACGGTGAAATTTTACCCCAAAGGACGCGGTAGCCGAAGTCGGTACTATGCTAAGGAAAGCCGAGACTAGGTAAAATTTCGCCAAAAGAGATGGCGGCGGTAAATTTTACCCCGAAAGGCAGGCGGAAGTGAAATTTTGCCCAAAAGGTGCGGCGGCGGTAAAATCTCACCGCAATAGGTACGGCGCAGATAAAGAGATAGGCGCTCACAGCTCGCCAGGCGTCTAAAAACTCGCTTTCGTTTGCGTTTTGAAGCGAATTTATCGCGGGTGCTCGCGGGCTGCTTCATGTTTTGGAGACCGCCCCGCCCATGCGCGTTGTGTGCGCATCGTTAGCGGCGCGGCTAACCGATGTGATATGCACACGCTCAAGACGGATCGGGCGTCGCGCGAAATATTCGACGCGAGCTGTAAGCAACGCCGATCGTGCGGGCATGCAAAATTCGAGCGGGCGATTTGCAGGACGCCCCGACGCGATAGAGCTTGGTTTTTGCTTGCGGTAAGTTGCGTCGAATTTATGCAAGGTTTGGGCGAAATTGCTCAGCGTGCGTCGCGAAATTTAAAGCGCGCGGCGGTTGTAGAACCAAGATGCCGCGGCGGTCACAAAACTAAGACGCCGTAGCGGCTACGAAACCACGACGTCTCGGCGGCTGCAGAAGCAAGGCGTCGCGATAAAGAGCGCCTTTTAGGCATGCGTAGGTCTCGTTCATCGCGCCAAGCGACGGAGCGAGTAAATAAAATTTGGAGCTAAGTTTGGATCTACTAAATATCGTAAATTTAAAGAAATTTTACCTGCGAGAGGATCGCAGCAAAAACGTCGTTTTTGAAAATTTCGATCTGCGAATAGGCGATACGCCGCGGCTCATCAGCCTCACGGGCCCCGACGGCGCGGGCAAATCCACGCTTTTAAAGCTCATCTGCGGCATCATCGCGCCCGATTGCGGCGAGATAAAATTTGCAGGCTTCGTCCCTAGCGGCGAAAATAAAGAATTTGTCCGCGCAAACGGCTACATGTCGCAGAGCCTGGGGCTTTACGAGGAGCTTAGCGTCTGGCAAAATTTAAACATCTTCGCAGGCCTAAAAGGGCTCGATCTAAAAGACGGCGAGGAGTATCTGCGCGGGCTTTTGCGCCGCGTGGGGCTTTTGAGCTTTAAAGATTACGCCGTGGATTCGCTCTCCGGCGGGATGAAGCAAAAGCTCGGCGTTGCGTGCGCGATTGCGGCTCGTCCGCGGCTTTTGGTGCTCGATGAGCCCACCGTCGGCGTCGATCCGCTCTCGCGCAGCGAGCTGTGGGCGATCGTGCGCGAGTATCTGGATCAAAGCGGCGCAAAATGCATATTTTCGACGGCGTATTTCGACGAGGCGGCGGATGCCGATCTGACGCTGATTTTGCTCGGCGGCAAGATCATAGCGCAAGATCCCGCTGCAAAGATCACCGCGGCGCTGCGTGACCGCACCTTTCGCATATGCAGCGAGGATTATCAGAGCCTGGCGCGCCGCTTGATGTTTAAGACGCAAAGATTTTTAAAAAACTCCCCGCTCATAGACATCTGCCCCAGAGACGGCAGCGTCGATCTTCTAAGCGAAGAGCCGATAAGCCTGCGCGATCTACAGGAGTTTTTAAACGCGAGCCTAGAGGGTGACGGCGAAAATACAGAGCGCGAAAATGTGGGTGACAAAGGCGCGGATCCCGAAAACGGGCGAGGCGAAAATTTTAAAATTTCAAACGAAAACGAGGGCGTTAAATTTAACGAAAATAAGGACGCTAAATTTAACGAAAACCAAAGCGCTAAATTTAAACTGAGCCCGCGCGAGGCGAGCCTAGAGGATGCGTATATTTTTTTAAACAAAGCAGAGATCGGCGCGGCAAACTTCGGCTACGAAAAAAAGAGCTTCGATGCGGCTCAAACCGTCATCAAAGTGCGCGACGTGAGTAAAAAATTCGGCTCATTCACCGCCGTGGAAAATACGAGTTTCGAGGTCAAAAAGGGCGAGATTTTTGGCCTTCTGGGCCCAAACGGCGCGGGCAAAACGACGACCTTTCGCATGATCTGCGCGCTTTTGGGGATGAGCGGGGGCGAGATCTCGGTCATGGGCGAGGATCTGCGCTATGCCAAATCGGCGATCAGATCGCGCATCGGCTACGTCTCGCAGAAATTTTCGCTTTATAAAAAGCTAAGCTGCTATCAAAATTTAGAGTATTTCGGCCGCAGCTACGGCATCGGTGGAGTAGCGCTGAAGCGGCGCATAGAGGAGCTTTTGAGCGAGTTTGGCTTGCAGCGGCTGCGAAACGAGACGTGGCAAAACCTGCCGTTCGGCGCGGGGCGCAACCTTTCGATGGCGTGCGCGCTTATCCACCGCCCCGAGATTTTGTTTCTCGACGAGGCTACCAGCGGCGCCGATCCGCTCTCGCGCAGGCTCTTTTGGAACCGCATAAATGCACTCGCGCGCACCGGCGTGAGCGTGGTCGTGACGACGCATTTTATGGAGGAGGCGGAGTATTGCGATCGGTTTTTGATCCAAGATCGCGGCAAAATCCTAGCGCTAGGCAGCCCCGATGAAGTCTGCGTGCAGCACGGGCGGCGGCTTAGCGTGCAGCAGGCCTTCATAAACGAGGTACAAAAATTTAGAAGCGAGGCGGGCGATGAGGGCTTTTGATCGAAATTTTGCGCGAGCCGTGAGGATTTTTGATCCGAATTTTATGCGGGGTAGGCGAAAACCTGCGCGCCCGCACGATAAAATTTTAAACGGCGCAAGGGTCATGCGGGGCGATGAAATTTTAAACGGCGGCAGGATTTTGAACGACTGGGCTTTGAACGTCGGTGAAATTCTAAGCGGCGGAATTTTAAACGACGGCAAATTTTGGATCGATAATAAAATTTTGAAAGGCGGCGAAATTTTGAATGAGACGTCGCGCGGCGAGACACGGTGCGGATTTTTTAGATGGATACTGCGCGAGCTCCGCGGTGAAGCGAGCCCGCTTCGTCTGCGCCGTAAATTTCAAAGTGCGAGCGGCTCGCAAACGGATTATAAATTCAAAAGAGCGACCGCTCTGCAAACAGATCGCAAATTTAAAAAGGCAGCCAGTCTGCGAGTAACTTATAAATTTAAAACCCCGATGCAAAAATTTTATCGCGGATATTGCGCCGCCGTAGAGCTTTTGCGTCAGAAATTACGCAGCGAGACAATGCCGCGGTGCATAAAATTTCAAAGACCGCCGTATGCGATCAAGCGATTAAAATTTCAGGGTGCGATGAGTAAAATGGGCGCGAGCAGTCCGTCCGCGCCGTTAAAATTTCAAATCTCGGTTGCCGCACTTTTGCAATTAAAATTTGAGGGCGTGCCAAATGCGATCACGCGGCTAAAATTTCAAAGCGCGATAGCCACAGCCGCATTTGCTGCGCGATTGAAATTCGGGAGCTCGCCGCGAGCGGCGCAGTGTCGCAAAATCCGAGCACAGGGGCAGGGCGGATGAATTTTACCTTTTTAAAAATCCTCGTAAAAAAGGAGTTCGCGCAGATCGCAAAGGATCGATCGGCGCTCGTGATCGCGTTTTTGATGCCGCTAATTTTGGTCGTGATCTACGGATACGCGATGCGGATGGACATAAAGCCCGTCAAGGTGGGCTTCGTAAGCGATCTGGGCTCCAAAATCGAGCGGGATCTGCTCGGCGGATTTTTGGGCTCAAAATACCTGCAAACCCGCGTTTACACAGACTTAGAGAGCGCAAGGAGAGATTTTAAAGCGCACGAGATCGAGAGCATTTTGTATTTTGATCCGCTCTTTGCGGCTAAATTTCAAAACTCGCTGAGCGGGCTCGGCGGCGCGGGCGGCGGCATAAATTTAAATATTTCTAGCGATGAAAGCTCCTTCGCGGGCAGCACAAGCGATATCCAAAATACGAGCGGCGGCGCAAATGTCCGTCCGCTTGAGGACAGAGGCACCGGCACCGAGAGCGGTATAAACGCCTCTGCGGGCGGCACCGGCGCAAGCGGCGAGGGTTCATACGGCAACGGCGTAGGCGGTAACGCGTACTCTTTTGGCGACGCCAGCGCAAATTCTAACGGCGCGACTGTAAATTCTAGCGGCGGCAGTATGGGCACGACTGCGAATTTCGCCGGCGTAAATTCTCGCAGTAACAATACGGGCGGTATGAGCGCAAATTCCGGCAGTAGCGCAGGCGACGTGAGCGCAAATCAAAGCAGCGCAAATTTAATTGGCGGCGTGGGCGATACGAATGCTGGTCTTATCGGCGGAGCGGACGATATCCAAAATGCGAGCGGCGGCGTCAATGCGAGCCCTTACGCTAACGGCGCTGGCGGCGCGAGCGGCGCTGCAAATAACGGCGGCAGCGCAAGCAGTGCAGGCGGTAGTGCGAGCAATTCAAACAAAGACGGCGCCGAAATTTTCCTCATCCAAAATGCCACGCAGTCGCAGCTCGCGCTTCTTAGCTACGTTTACGTTGCAGGCGTGATCGAGCAGGTTTTGGCGCAAGATTACGGCTTTTTAAACGCAAATTTAAACGCCGCCGCAAAGCCCGTCAGCGTGAATTATCGCAGCTGGTTCAACGAAGCCAACGAATCGACGTGGTATCTCGTATCTGCCGAGTACGTGGGGATTTTGGGGCTCATCTGCCTATTTATGGTCGCCGTAGTGATCTCGCGCGAATGGGACCGCGGCACGATCGCCTCGCTTTACAACTCCAATGCAAGCGCGCTTGAGATCGTCACTGCCAAGGTCGGCGCGTATTATTTCCTGGCGCTTTTGGGCAGCGCGATGACGCTCGTTTACGGGCAGGTTCTTTTAGGCATCCCGATCCGCGGCAGCGTGGCGATGCTGCTGGCGACGCTGTGCGTCTTCGTGCTGGAGATGACCTGCCTAGGCATGCTGATCTCGGCGATCTGCAAAAATCAATTCCTAGCGCAGGAATACGCCATCGTCATCGGCTACCTGCCCGTGACGCTGCTTAGCGGCATGATATTCGATCTGCGCGGACTGCCCGCGGCGATCAACTTCATCGGGCACCTGCTGCCGCCCACATACGCGGTCGAGTCCTTTCGTATCTGCTTCCTCTCGGGCGGACAGAGCGCGACGCTGTGGGTAAACCTCGCCATTCAGGCGCTCGGAGCGGTTTTGTTTTTTAGCTTGTGCGTACTTAGCGTAAAAAGGGGGGCGCGATGAAATTTTTATTTTTGCTTTACGCTTGCGCGGAGAAATTTCGTGCCACAAAAATCGACGCAATTAACGTTTCGTTTTCGCCCAAGGCATCGATGGCGGAATTTCACGCCGCCAAAAGAGAGGACGCGATGAAATTTTTAAAATTTCTAGACGCGAGGAGCTTTGGCTTGCGGGCGGCGGAGCGTAGATTTGAAATTTTAAAATTTCTTAGCGCGAGGCATTTTGGCTTGCGAACGGCGGCGACGGAGTTTTTAAATTTAACACCCGCGCCGCCGCGCAATGGATTTAGAATTTTAAAATTTACGCCCGAACCGCTGCGCAATCTGTTTGGAATTTTAAAATTTACACTTGCTTCGGCGCGTCTTGCGGACACAGCGCAAAATTTCATATTACAGAATGGATTTAAAATTTTAAAATTTATTCAAGAGCTGCCGTTCGCTCCGCGTCGTGTTTTGCCGCGCGTAGATAGTGCCGAAACAGGGCGCGGATGCGGCATAGCAGAAAAACGGCGCGCAGTTAAGCTTGCTCATGCGAGCGGATATTTGAATTCTGCGCGGCACTACATAGCGCGATTTTGTAGCGCAGCTGTACGACACGGCTACGAAGTAGGGCGCGCAGAAAAGCTTAGCAAATTTAACCTCATAAGCGCGCTTTTAAATTTTAAATCGCGCTTTACGATGCAGCTTTGCAGCGCGGTTACACGGTGTAACTACGAAGCGTGGCGTAGCGAAATTTACGCCGTTTGCTTGCATAAGTACCCCGCTTTGATTCGAGCCGCAAGCGGTAAAATTTCGCGCTATGAAGTAGGGCAAGCGACGAACGCTTAGCTTTCACGGGGAGTGCAAAGAATGAAATTTTATGCTCTGAATAGGCATGCGATAAAATTTTTAAAATTTCTAGGCGCGAGACGCTTCGGCTTGCAAGCGGCGGTTGGGCGCGGGTTTGAAATTTTAAAATTTAGCGCCGCAGAGCGCTTAAAACGCCGCTTCGAGCCGCAAAAGCAAGCGGCAGAGCTTTTAAATTCCATCTCCTTGCCGCCGCCGCGTAAATTTAAACTTGCGCTTTTAAAATTTACGCCCGAGCCGCCGCGCAATAAATCTGAAATTTTAAATTTCATGTTCGCATCGTATAAGCTCAAGCTCGCGCTGCGTTTAAATTTTGATTTAAATTCCGTATCGCAAGCTCGCGCAGCTAAATTTGAACATGGCGTTAAATTTAAAGGTGCCGCTAAATTTGAAAGGAGTGCGCGATGAATGCTCTGCGAAAATCCCTACTTCGAATTCGCGCGCTGATAAAAAAGGAATTTTTGGCGATGTTTCGCGACAAGGGCACGCGCATGGTGCTGATCGTGCCGGTGCTGGTACAGGCGATCATATTCGGCTACGGCGCGAATTTCACCCCCGAGCAGGTGCGCTACGCGATTTTGGACGATGCCCGCGATGCGACGTCCGCTGCGCTGGTACAGCAGATCGCCGCTACGCCGATGTTTAAGACGGATCTTGGCTGCAAAGACCTAACCTGCCTGCGCCGCGCGGTAAGCGAGGGCGAGGCGATCATCGGGATCTATTTCGGCGGCGATTTTGCGAGCACGCATGAGCTTTTGATCATCGCGGATTCGCGCAATACGACCTTGGCAAACACCGTCATCGGCTTCGTGCAGGCCATAGTGCAGGAGTACAATACTCAGCATTTTGCTAATTTAATCAGCATAAATCCGCGCTATGTTTTTAACGAAAACACGATCACGCGCTACACGATCATGACGGGGATGATTTTGGGGCTTTCGATGATTCAGGTGCTGATGCTATCGGCGTTTAGCGTCTCTCGCGAGCGCGAGGAGGGGAGTTTTGATATGATGCTGATGACGCCCGCAAACCCGCTTGAGATGCTGATCGGCAAAGCCGTGCCGCCCGTGCTGATCGCGATCGCGCAGGGGCTCGCGCTGTTTTTGATCTGCGTGTTTTACTTCGAAATTCCATTCCGCGGGCGCTTTGCGGATCTTTTTGCGATCATCGCGATCTTTAGCGCCTGCAACGTAGGCATCGGCCTCGTGATCTCGACCGTCTGCAAAACCTCGCTACAATCGGTCGTGAGCTCGTTTTTGTTCCTGCTGCCGTGCATTATGATAAGCGGGCTGATAACGCCTGCGGACGCGATGCCGCGGTGGTTTTACTACATCGCGCACCTAGATCCGATGTATTATGCCAACAACTGCATGTGGCGGATCTATCTGGAGGGGGCGAGCCTGAGCGAGCTGTGGCATCTCATCGTGCCGCTGCTGCTGATCGGGCTTGGCACGTTGAGCTTTGCGGCGTCGCTTTTTAGAAATAAGCTGGATTAGGGATTTAGATCGGAATTTTAGAATTTCAGCTGGAATTTTGGCTTGGATTTTGCTTCGTCGGAATTTTTGGATTGAACCTCTGCTTAAAATTTTAAATTGATCGCGGAATTTCGGCTTGGATTTGCCCTAAATTTTGCGCGTTCGTAGCGGATAAAATTAAATTAAAATTCCGTGTTTCCGCTCGATGTGCCGCGCGTCGAAATAAAATTCCGCGCCTTAAATTTTAAAAATTTTGCGAAATTCCGTCTTGCGAGTAGAGTTAGAATTTAAATCCGGGGTTGCCCGGGCGTCTTGCGGCGATCGTATCATCTGCGCTCGCCTTGGAAGCGGGCTTTTTCGCATCGTCCGCATCCGATTTCTTAAAAGCGGCGAGTTTGCTGTAAATGCTCGGTTTTTCGCCGTCCGCGCTTAGCTTGGCACCGTCAAGCTCGCTAGAATTTTCCGCGCCGCATAACCTTGCGGGGTTGAATTTTATCCACGCTATGATTAGCAAAATCCCCGAAAACGCCGTTACCAGCGACGCTGCGATTAGATAAGGCAGCGCGAGGATTACGCCTATTTTAGCTAGCGCGCCCGATACTGCTTCGCAGGGCCATGCCACGGACACCACTATGCCGTAGATTTTAAATAAATCCACGCCGCTAAGTGTGGCTAGGCGGCAGTTTAATACGCCCCAGATTATCACCGCCGCGCACGTCGAAAGGACGTAGAGCAGAGTGTAGAGTAGACCTAGCATCGCGCCCTCTTTTAGCGCTACTATCATGGCGCAGTAGCACAAAATCGCGACGATTGGGATACTTTCTATCAGCCTATAGGTCTTAACGAAGCGCACGCCTAGTGCCTTTTCTAGGCAAACGAAGCAGTCGTAAAATATCGCTAGCGTCGCTAGTAGCGCTAAAACTCTAAAAATCGCAACCGCGTCCTCGTCTATGCCGCTTACGCCCACCGTGCCGCTTACGCCGATGCCTAGCAAAATCACGGCGCCTAAAACTCCGCGGAATTTCGCCTTGCGAAGCAGATCTTGCTTTGAAATTTCTTTCATTTTTATCCTTTGAATTTTCTAAATTTACGCGCTATCTTGTGGCTTTGCTGTGTGCGGCGATGCTGCGCCGGATAGCGCGGCTTTTGGACGTTGCTGCGGTTTAGACTTACAAAAGCGCGCGGTCGCTGCAAAACGAAAGCGCTTCGGCTTAGGCGAGCTTTTCTATCTTGCTCCAAGCTAGCAGATGCACGATGCTAGTTATTATGAGGGCGGCAAACGGCAAAAATTCCTTAAACGATGTGATGACTAAAGCCGCAACCGCATCGTCAGTTTGCGGTTTGGAGTTAGCCAAACCGAAGGGTCCCGCGCCGCACAGTATATTTAGCGCTAAAAATCCCACGCAGAGCCACACGTAGGTGCGAAAGGCGCTCACGCCGCTTACTCGCGCCAAAGAGAAATTTATGCGAAGCCACGCTACGATTATGTAGATTGCGGCTGCGGGCACCGCTAAATTCCATATAGTTTCTTCTATCATCTCTTTCATCGTTACTTCTCTGTAACAACCTGCCGGATAAAATAATAAAAGCGCCACGAAGCATATGCAGAGAATTACGCAGTTGCGATAAAGCGCCGCCGCTTTTATCCCGCTAAGAGCTGAAATTTTGCTGAGCGTTCTTAACCTATAAATCACCGAGAAGCAAATAAAAGCGATAAAAATTCCGCTGATGATTACGAACATTCCGCCCGAAACAAGCCCTATCGCCTTAAAAACCACGAGCACCACCGCCAAAAGCAGATCGATGCCGGTGCTGATCATCCCATTTTTTCTTGCTTGAGATACGGTGTCTTGCACGTCGTATAACTCCTTTTAAAAATTTATTTCAATATGCAAAAAGTAGATGTAAAACGCTAATCAAACCGAAAAGAGCGAAATTTTATCGTGACAAGAGGTTTATGAAATTTAAAATTTAAACCTCCGCGCTTATCTTTTCTATCTTACTCCAGGCTAGTAGGTGCACGATGCCAGTTATTATGAGAGCGGCAAATGGCAGGAGCAGTTTAAGCATTACGACAGCAATAGCCAAAGCTGAAACCTGCTCGGTCCGCGGCTCGGAGGAAATAGCTATAGCAATAATCGCTGCATTGCATAGTATATTTAGCACAAAAAGTCCCACACAGAGCCACACATAAGTCCGAAAGGTACTCACGCCGCTTACGCGCGCCAAAGAGAAATTTATGCGAAACCATGCGACGATTATGTAAATAACGCCTGCGAAAAGCGCTAGTCCAAATATCGCCGCAAATGGATTATCACTCTGCCCGCCGTCTGCGTCAGGCTCTCTCGGATAAAGGTAATTGAGCACGAGCGCTAGCGCAAAAAAGCAGACGCAGATTATTATGCAGTTGCGATAAAGTGTCGCTGCTTTTATGCCGCTAAGCGCTGAAATTTTTCGGAGTGCCTGCAATCTGAAAAATACTGAAACACAAATAAAAGCGATTAAAATTCCGCTAGCGATATAATTTATCGTCTCGTCGTCAAGGCGCCATGGCTCGCTGAAAGAGACATAGCCTACTACGATAAAAACCGCGGGTAATGCCGCCAAAAACAGATCGATGCCGGTGCTGATCATCCCCTCTTTTCTTGCCTGAGATACAATGAATTGCATATATAAACCCTTTTTAAAAATTTGACCCGAAGTATATATAAACAAGCATAAAATATAAATTAAACCGACAAGATCGAAATTCTATCGCGACAAGATATTTGCGAAATTCTAAACTTTTACACTTATCTTTTCTATCTTGCTCCAGGCTAGCAGATGCACGATGCTAGTTATTGTGAGGGTTATGGGGAATATCAAATGGTATAGTGCATTTAACGGAAAAAGGATGACGCAGAGCCACACATACGTCTCAAAAATTCCCACGCCGCTTACGCGTGCTAGAGCAAAATTTATGCAAAACCACGCTACGATCATGTAGATTGCGCCTGCAAACGCTATCAAAATGCACAATATCATTGCCAAATGCTTGTGTGAGATCGATAAAGGAATCGATAAAAAGATGCTTGTTATGGCAATGACACAGATGTAGACAATTACGCAGTTGCGGTAAAGTGCCGCCGCCCTTATGCCGCTAAGCATTGAAATTTTGCGGAGCGCTCTTAGCCTGAAAAATACCGAAACACACAAAAGAGCAAAAATAATTCCGCCAGTGATATAGGTAGCCGTCTTGTTGGTGCTAAGCCCTAGCATGCCGTTAATAGCAATATCTAGCGCAACTAAAGTCGCAGGCACTGCCGCTAAAAACAGATCGATGCCGGTGCTGATCATCCCCTCTTTTCTTGCCTGAGATACGAGATCTTGCATATATAAGCCTTTTTAAAATTTATCCCGAAGTATACATAAATCGATGTAAAGCAGGAATTAAACAGCTAAATTTAAAATTTCAAAATTTCGTCGGGACAAGCTTGCAGACTGCGGAATTTCAGGAATTTTACCAGAGCGAGAATAAAATTTCGCCGCGGGATTTAAAACGGAATTCCATCTATGGATTTGCAGGCAGAATTCTACTACAAAAATTTTAAACCACAAGCGCGGTATCTTTCATCGCACGCTTCAAAAGCCGGCAAGCCGCAGGTAGAATTCTACTATGGAATTTAGACTGGAATTCTATGGCAAAACCTCGATATAAAATTTTGATCGGAATTTCAAGATGGCATTTCAAGACAAAATTTCGCGATTTAAATTTAGATCAAGGCAAAATCCCACGATTTAAAATTTCGCGCCGATTGATGAGTTGCTTTGTCGCGCCACTCGCACTACCTCACCTGCGCGCTGAAAATTTGCGTGATGCTGGGGATTTGCTCGCCTTCCATGTCAAATTCCGCCGTTTTGATCTGTACGCCGTAGAGCGAGCTAAGCGCGGCTTCGGTTAAAATTTCGTTGCTTGCGCCGTAGTTGTAGCTAAGATCATTTCGCAAGATCAGTGTGCGATCGGCGACTGCAAGGGCGTGGTTAGGCTGATGAGTGGTAAAAACTATGCTCGCATCGCTATTTGAGCGTAGATTTGCGATGAGGCTTAGCACGCGGTCTTGGTTTTTGATATCAAGCGCGCTGGCAGGCTCGTCCAAAAACAGCACGTCGCTGCCGCTAGCTAGGGCTCTAGCAAAGAGCACGAGCTGCTTCTGCCCGCCGCTAAGGGCGTTAAAGCTGCGCTTTTGCAGATGGGCGACACCTAGCGTATCCAGAGCATCAAGGCAGATCTGGATATCCTTTTTGCCCGGTTTTGAAAAGAGCGAGATCTCGCGTACCCGCCCCATTAGTACGATGTCAAGCACGCTGTAATCAAACGCGACGTTAAAGCTCTGCGGCAAGAAAGCAAATTTTGCTTTGCGCACGATCTCGCCTTCTTTAGGCTGCAAAATCCCCATCATGCACGACATTAGCGTGCTTTTGCCTTGCCCGTTTAAGCCCAAAATCGCTAATGTTTGAGAGCTGGCAAGCTCGAAGCTTAAGTTGCGAAAGCAGAATTTTTCCGCCTCGTAGTAAAAGCCCGCGTTTTTTACCTCAATTAGATTTTGCATTTTTGGCACTCCTTTTTAGAAGTAGGGCAAAGATCGGGCTTCCGATAAGAGCAGATAGAATTCCTAAAGGAATTTCGGCGCTACTTAGCGAGCGAGATAGATCGTCGATTGCCAGCATAAAGATCGCTCCTGCGATGAAGCAGGCAGGCATTAGCTTCACGTGGTCGCTGCCCGCGATGAGCCTGGTGGCGTGCGGCACTACAAGACCTACCCAGCCGATATTTCCGCTGACGCTAACTTGTACAGCAATCAGAGCGGTGCAAAGCGCTAGGATAGTGCAGCGCAGAAATTTAACGTCCACGCCTAGCACGCGCAAATCATCATCATTTAGGCTGAGTAGATTAAACCGCCATCTCAGCGCGATTAAGACTGCAGAAGCGGGCAGGGCGATCGCGCACATCAAAATTACTTTATCATATCCTGCGCTTACGAAGCTTCCCAGTAGCCAAAAAACGATATTAGGCAGCACTTCCTCATCGTCTGCTAGATACTGCACCAAGCTCGTAAGTGCGGCAAATACGCCGTTAATGACTATACCTGCCAAAATGAGTGAGAAAATATCAGCGCGTGCTACGAATTTTGCCAAAAGATAGAGTAAAAATAGCGCCGCAAGCCCGAAGCAAAATGCAAAACCCGCAAGCCATAAGCCGCTCAATCCCAGCAAAATACAAAGCGCGCCGCCGAATGCCGCTGCAGTGCTAACGCCTACGATGTGCGGGCCAACGAGCGGGTTTTTAAATACCGCCTGCAAGCTCAAACCCGCGATAGCAAGCGCTCCACCGCAAAGGCTGGAGAGTAGAATGCGCGGAATTCTAACATCCAGCATCACACTTTTGGCGGCTTCATCGCCGCCTCCGCTAAAGAGAATTTTAAAAATTTCTTCTAGCGGTATATGAAACTGCCCGCTAGCGAGCGAGATTAGCGCCAGCACTACCCAAAAAAGAAGCAGGATTAGGTTCAGCATTATTTTTGATATTTGACGCGGTAAAATTTCTCGTAGAATTCCTCTACTTTTTTATCAAAGTTTGCGTCCTTAAAATTTTGCGGATAAAGTTTCATCGCAAGCCATTCCTCACCAAGCGCCATTGCTTCGGCAGTCGGATGACCCCAGGCTTTAACGAATTCGGGCATTAGATAAATTCTATCCTCTTTCACGGCGCTAAGACCTTTTAGCGCAGGGTTTGCCTTAAGTTCGGCAGGTACTTGAGGATAGCGGTTTTGCACTAAGATAATCTGCGGATTCCATGCTAAAATTTGCTCCGGCGAAACCTGCTTGTAGCCCTTTATATCTGCAGCGGCGACGTTTGTCGCACCCGCTCTTGCTAACATTACGCCAGTATATTTGCCGCTACCGTAGGTCGTAAGATCGGGATTTGCCATATAAACTCTAGGTCTTTTATCTACGATAAAATTACTAAATTTGGCATTTAAATCAGCTTGCGATTTTTTAACGAAATCTATTAGTTCAGCGGCATCCTTTTCGTGATTGCTTAGTTCGCCTAGAATTTTAACCCCCTCGTAAAAGCCCTCATCGTAAGCAGCGAAGCTATCGCGCTCATCTTTAAAGGTCGGATTTAGCTTAGCTTTTTCCTCTTGTGCAGAGCTGAAAAATGAAATACCTACGACTGGGATTTTCAACTCCTCCATTTTAGCTATATATTCTTTAGGGAAGTAGTTGACCACTACGACCGCATCGGGCTTTAGACTAAGCAGAGCTTCGTAATTGACATCTTTGATATCGCCTGGATTAGGTAGGTTTTTAAAACTCGGCGCCAAGCGATTATACTCCTTGCCTAGGCGCTGCTCCCAGCTTTTTAGGATACCTACGACCTTATCTTGGGCGTTGATTTCGTTTAAGACATTGAGTGCTTCGTGGTGTAGCACGACGATACGATTTACTTGATCCGGGATTGTGACCTTGCGACCGAGCTGATCGGTAATCGTGCGATCTGCAAAAGCCAGGCTAGCGCAAAGCGCTGCACCAAGAAGGATTGAGTGAAGTTTAAGCATTTTTTCTCCTTGAAAATTCCGCAAAATATGCGGGATTAGAATAGCGGAATTATAGCCGATCGGCATAAAATCCAGATAAATTTTTATATAAATTTTGATTTTGTCGTGGGGGATTTCAGATGCTTTCGTAGGGCAGAATTTTGTGATTTTACGCAGAATTTTGCTAGTAAAAATTTTTGCCCTTCATATCTAGGCTAATCGGATACTGCCCGATGCCCAGCGATACCGCAAACAGCAGGATCCAGAGCAGCAGCAGGGCGGAAAATTTCATTTATAGCTCGTGCGGTAGAATTTTTGATAAAATTCCTCTACTTTTTTGTTAAACTCCGCCTCGTCAAAGTGCTTCGGATAGAGCTTCATCGCTAGCCACCACTCGCCAAGCGCCATGGCTTCGGCAGTCGGATAGCCCCACGCTTTGGCGTATTCGGGCATCATGTAAATTTTATCCTCTTTGACCGCGCTTAAATTTGCAAGCTGCGGGTTGGATTTGAGTTCGGCGGGCACCTGAGGGTAGCGATCCTGCACGAAGATCATCTGCGGCGCCCACGCTAAAACTTGCTCGGCAGATACCTGCTTGTAGCCCTTGATACTCTCTGCTGCGACGTTTTGCGCGCCTGCACGCATAAACATTATGCCCGTGTATTTGCCGCTGCCGTAGGTCGTGAGATCGGGATTTGCCATGTAAATTTTTAGGTCTTTTATCGACGATGAAGTCGCTAAATTTAGCCTTTAGCTGCTCTTGCGAGGTTTTGACGAAGCTTATGAGCTCGGCGGCCTCTTTTTCGCGGTTTGCGACCTTGCCAAGAAGCTCAATCCCGTCGTAAAAGCCCTCGGTGTAGGCCGCCTCGTCGTCTTTGAAGGTCGGATTTAGCTTGCCCTTATCGGCGGCGTCGCTGCGCTGGAAGCTAACGGCGACGACGGGAATTTTGAGCTCCGTCATCTTGTCGATGTATTCTTGCGGGATGTAGTTCGTGACGATCACGACGTCGGGTTTTAGCTTAAGCACCGCCTCGTAGTTGATGACCTTTAGATCGCCAGGGGTTGGCATATCTTTTAGGCTCGGGGCTAGGCGGATGTAGTTTTTGCCGAGCGACTTCTCCCACGACTCCTGCACGCCGACAACCTTATCTAGCGCGTTTAGCTCATTGAGCGCGTTTAGGCTTTGATGCTGAAGCACGACTATGCGCTTAACCTGATCAGGTAGCGTGACGTTGCGACCTAGTTGGTCGGTTACGACGCGGTCTGCAAAAAGCGAACTCGCGCACAGCGCAAGAGCTAGCGCGAAAGAGTGAAGCTTACTCATTTTCTATCCTTTAATTTAGATTATATACTTTTTAATACGTCTGATTCTGCGTGCTTTTTAGGCGGTTACGTTTAGAAAATATACTTTGAAATATTATAGATTTTTAATAATAAATTTTAGGTAAAAGATGAAATTTTAAAGTAGGGCGAATTTGAAAATTTACATCGTACGTATGAATTTCGCGTAGAATTTTACGGTGCGATATGGAATTTGTGAAGCAAATTTATGAAATTTCAAGCGCTCGCGCGTAATTTTAGATTGGATTTTATGATCTATTTTGCAGGCGTCGTCCATAAATTTTTATTCCAAAGCTCCGCGCCCGAAATTCCTTTAATCCTAATCCAGGCGATAAGTTCTAAAATTTCAAATAAAAGGATTACCGCGAGTACCATGTACGCTGCAGTTGCACTACTCATTTCTGGCAGTTTAATAAACGAATTGATGATTTCTACAAGCACTAAACATATAAAATATAACCACGCGTAAGCATAAAAAATTTTACTCTTAGTGGCTTCTCCTAAGTAGCAATATACTATTGCCGGTGCTATGGTGCCGATAATCTTAAACGCTGTAATCGTTACATACCAAATGGTAACAAATTGCGTCTCTTTAATTTCCATAGAGTGATTAAGTCCTATAGCCATAGCCGCTAAAATGCAATAGAATGCCTCCACGAAAGAACCGCCTTGCTCGTGTAAGGTATAATCTAGAGTCTCCAAGCTCACAATATTATTATTCATAGAGTATGGTAGAAGCGAAATAAATACGATAGTCCAAAGCACTCGGGCGATAAAGTTAATTAAATACGCCCTAAAGACCTTACTATCGGAGATATCGGAGATCATTTTAGTCGCGGAGAGCTTAAAGACCATCGAAGCAAAAATCACGGCGACGATTGCGGTCGCGGCGGCGAAAAATCCTCTCATCGTAATGCCATGCAAAAGCTCACAACAAGCCCAAATGATCAGGTAGTAGCAGATCGATAAAACGCTAGAGGTTATGCCGCGGAATTTTATGGCGCTTAAAGTATCACGCTTCATTTTTTGCCTTTAGATTTTTAAAATTTTATGGCGGATTATACTTGCAGGGTTTGAAATTTAGATAAATTTTAGAAACCCCGCGTTACCAAATTTTAAAATTTTGCGCCGAGTGCGATAAATTTACTAAGAGCGATACGAGGGGGAGGGCGTAAGCTAAAATTTGAATGGAATTTTAATCTATTTTGCCTTAAAAGGTTGAATTCCAAAATAGGGGCAGCAAATTATCAATTTACGAGTGAACGTAGGGCAATTTGGTTTTTGCGTTATAAATTATGAAATTTTATTTTATCCTGCGCGGCGTGTCTATATCATAAAGTAATTAATTTTAAATTTAAAAGCTAAATGGAACGATAAGTAAGGCAGAATATAAAACCTAATGATAGAAAATTTACATTTAATCTTTTGGGTTCTTTAGACGATATACGATAATTAGTGTTGAAAAGCGCCAAAATC
>UQCL01000031.1 GCA_900539505.1 uncultured Campylobacter sp.
GACATGATCTAAGCCTAGCAAGCCTGCGAGATAGCTATAATTACGATAGCAAATCAAGCTCTATAGCAGCAGGTATAGGCATAAGCGGAACTAAAACAAACTCCGATCCATCTCGTCCTCATGCCATAAGCAACAACATAGTAAGCTATTCAAATTCTAAGCTTTCAAGCATAAACGCTAACTACTCTAGATCAAAATCAAGCAATATAAAATTTAAAAATTCCTAATAAGGAAATAAAATGAAATTTTTAAGGCAATACAAAAATATTATTCTATTGCCGTTTATGCTAATTATTTCGTTTTTTGTTTTTCGTATGATTTATACGGAAATAATTAGTGAGTGCGCTCCAATGAGGCTTTTTTCAAAAAATTCTCTAAGTAATAGCGGTTATGTTAAGTTAAAAGCAAAATGTATAAGAAAAGCTTTGGAAAATAACGACAATCACCTTATTATGCAGTATTTTAAAAGAGAAACGAGCGAGTGTCTTGAGATCATTGATGAACCGTCAAAGATCCCACATAATTTGATTAGAGTTAATAGCTTTGAAGAGTGGAAAAAATTAAGGCTTACAGATACCGACAATATAATTTGTCCTATCGGTAATTATAAAAAGAGCGATATTAGCAATGAAAGCAAATAAATTTATAAATTATTTAAATTTACGGTACTCATCAAGCAAAACGTTAGCCATAATTTGAAGTGTAAATTTTAAAATTTACCATCTTGCGCCTCGCGTTTTTGCGGCTGCATATCCGATAAATTTTGAAATAGCGTAGCAAAAGGCGCCGTAAAAAAAGCGAAATTTAACGCGAAATTTTATATAATTTTGCGATTTAATGTGAGGAGATAGGATGAATAAAAAGGCGTATTTCGGGAGTTTCGGCGGGCAGTTCGTGCCTGAGACGGCGATGTTCGCGCTCGAGGAGTTGGAGGATGCGTACAACACCATAACGCAGACGAAGGAATTTAAAGACGAGCTGGGTTGCTTGCTGCGCGAATACGCGGGGCGTCCGACGCCGCTATATCGCGCCGCGCGCCTTAGCGAGCACTATGGGCATGAAATTTATCTAAAGCGCGAGGATCTTAACCATACGGGCGCTCATAAGATCAATAACGCCCTAGCGCAGGCGCTATTAGCCAAAAAAATGGGCAAAAAAAAGATTATCGCAGAAACCGGCGCAGGTCAGCACGGCGTAGCGACAGCGACGGCAGCGGCGCTATTCGGGCTTGAGTGCGACGTGTATATGGGCGAGACCGACGCTGCGCGCCAGCAGCTCAACGCCTTTAGGATGCAACTTTTGGGCGCAAATTTAATCAAAATCGGCACCGGTCTTAAAACGCTCAAAGAGGCCACCACTGCGGCGATTCAGGCGTGGGTGAACGAGATCGAGAGCGTATTTTACGTCATCGGCTCGGCGGTCGGACCGCATCCGTATCCGAAGATGGTTAGGGATTTTCAAAGCGTTATCGGCGCCGAGACTAGATCGCAGCTCGCAAGTAAAGGTATTAAAGCCGACTACGTCCTAGCCTGCGTGGGCGGCGGAAGCAATGCGATAGGAATTTTTAGCGCGTTCGTGGATGATCCTAGCGTGCAGCTTATTGGCGTCGAAGCGGGCGGCTTGGGCGCACATACCCCTTATCATGCAGCGACTATTACTAACGGACGCGCGGGCATCATCCACGGCATGAAAACGATCGTACTGCAGGATAAATTCGGCATGATCGAGCCCGTACACAGCATTTCGGCGGGGCTTGATTATCCAGGCGTAGGCCCGGAGCACGCGCATCTGCACGAGATAAGTCGCGCCAAATATGAAGCGGTAACCGACGATGAGTGCATCACAGCGCTTAAACTGCTCTGTAGGCTTGAGGGCATTATTCCCGCGATCGAAAGCGCGCACGCGTTAGCGTATTTGCAAAAGCTCTGTCCGCAGTTAAAAGGTAGAAAAACGATCGTCGTAAACGTAAGCGGCAGGGGCGATAAGGATATGGATACCGTGATGAATTATAAAAAAGGAACGATTTATGGATAAGATCAAGGCGGCCTTCGCCGGCAAAAAGGCAAATATCGGCTACATCGTGGCGGGCTACCCGAGTCCAGTGCACACGAAGGAGTTTTTGTCAAATTTAGACGAAAGCGTGATCGACCTGCTTGAGATCGGCATTCCTTATTCCGATCCGCTCGCAGACGGCCCCGAAATTTTTAAGGCGAGCTTTTCCGCGGTGCAAAACGGCGTAAATGCGGAGAAGGTATTTGAAATTTTAAAAGAGGTGCAAACGCGCAAGCCGCTTGTGTTTTTGGTCTATTACAACGTGATCTTTGCCTACGGCGCGCGCGAGTTTGTAGTGCAGGCGGCGCGCTACGGCATCAGTGGACTGATAATCCCCGATCTGCCGTATGAAGAAAACAAAGAAATTTTCGCGCTTTGCGAGGAGTTCGGTATCGCGCTCATCCCGCTTATCAGTGTTACGAGCGAGCACCGCGCCGCGCGAGTTTTGAGCCGCGCGCGCGGCTTCATCTACGGCGTGGGCGCTATCGGCGTGACCGGAAGCAAGCAAACTCCGATCTCGCGCCTAAAAAATATGGTCGCAGATCTTAAAAAAATGAGTGATCTGCCCGTGGCGATCGGCTTTGGTATTCGCACTGCCGGCGACGTTAAGGCCACAAAAGAATACGCAGACGGCGCTATCATCGGCACTGCGATCGTAAATTTATGCGCAAATTACGGCGGGCGAGAGCTGCAAGACAAGATCGCCGAACTTTTTAACTAATGGAAAGAGCATGAAAAAGATATTTTTGATTTTAATCGCAAATTTTTGCCTCGGCGCCAATCTGATGCAATACGATCTTTTCAACCACGACGACAGCGTCGACATCGCCTTGGCATTTGACTCCGCATACAAGCCCGATATTGTGCGCCGCGTCGATGGGCAGTCGATGAGCCTTATTTTAAAAGGGCTTGGCGGCGATGAGAAATTTAACGAGATGCGCACCAATCAAAAGGTCTTAAAAAGCTTTACGATCGCGCCTAAGGGCAAGGATATTGAGATAAATTTCCCCACCGGAGCCGATCTATCGGTCGATGCTCTTACTCAAGACGGCAATTTAAAGCTCATTTTGCGGGTAAAAAATCCCGCTTTCGATCAGAGCAAGATGAGCGTAAAGAGCGAGGCGAATGAGACGGCGCAAAGCAGCAGCAACGGGATTTCCGTGATGCCGATAATAGTAGCGTTACTGCTTGCGGCTGCGGCTTTCGTCGGCGTGCGAAAATTTTTATCACACAAGCCGCAAAAAAGTATCGACGAGACATGGCGGGTTTTTGAAGACGACGCTAGCATAGAGGGCGCTGACGTGGACGAAGCGGGCATAGATGAAATTTTAAACGACTCCTCTTTTAAAAATCAGAGCGGATCAAAGAACGCAAATTATTCTGACGCGCAAGAGTTTGCGAAGAAAGATGAAGCCTCTGCTTTAAATTCCAAAAATTCTAACGACTCAAAAAACGTAGATAGCGCAGATTTTTTCGGAGGCGAAAGTGTGGACGAAGAAAGTGCACACGATAAATTTTACGATGAGGTTGCGCGTGCCGAGCGCTCGGAATCTACGGAGGCGGACGAAAGCTCTGAGAGCGCTGAGAATATAGGCACAGCGGATAAAATTTCGCCGCTTAAAGTAGGCCCTGTCGAGAGTGGCACGATGGAATTTCGCGAGGGAGCAAAAGAAAGATCGGATACAAAAGAGCCTAAAGTTTCGGCATTTAAAAGCATTTTAGAAAATGAGCTGCTTAGCTCGGATACCGCAAGGCCTAGCGACGTGCGAGTAGAGCTTGTGCGCGAGATCGACGAAAATAATGCTGCCGTAGTGCTAAGCTTCGCGGGCAAAAAACATCTAGTAGTGTTAAAAAGCTCCAACGCTATCGATTGATGAGGCGTGGAATTTTGCAGCTTGCGGGCTTTGCAACCCATAAAATTTTTGCAATTTGTTAAATTTTAAAAATTGCGGAATTTTATATCGCTAGAAATTTATGCCACATTTAAGCCTTATCACCAAAAGGTCGCGATGAGGCTTAAATTTAAAAAGAAAGAGGGCAAAGGCTCGGGTAAGCTTTAAAATTTAACCCGCGTCTTGCCCGTATAAACTTGATCTAAAATCTTACTTCCAAATCGACGTAGAAATTTCGTCCAGCACCCACCACCACAGTTTCGCGCGTGCGGTTTGCGTTGATGTAGTGGCGATCAAAAATATTATTTACGCCAAAGCTTACGTCCGCGCCGTCAAGTACCGAAATAACGCCGTTTTTGATCTTGTAGCTTCCTCTGAAATTCGCGATCGTAAAGGACTTATCTACATAAAAATACTCCCTCCCGCGTGCAAAATATGAAGCGGGTTTGGAGTGAGGTTTGAAATAGTGGCTCACCTGAAATCCTAGACTCAAATCTTGCAGCGGCGAATAATCTATGTTCGCGCTTAACTTTTTGGCGTGGTTATTGATGTTTTCGTGCGTCTTTTTATTGTAAATTCTAAGTCGCTCGAAGCTCGCGCCGAAATCAAAGTCCTGCGTTTGGTAGTTTGAGCTTAGCTCAAAACCATGCCTTTTGGCTTGATCGATATTTTGATACTGTCCGTATTGTTGCGAAAAGCCGCCCGGCGGTACGCCAAGATGCGGTAGCGGCTTAACGTCAATCATATCTTTGATATTGCCGTTAAAGTAGATAAATTTCATATTGAAGTGATCGTCCGTAAAAATTTCATCCTGTTTAAAACTAAATCCGACCTCGTACTCTTTGACGGTCTCGGGCTTTAGATCGGGATTTGGGATGTAATAATACATTCGGTTGATAGGCCCTGCTTGCGATGTTTCGTGCGGAGTAGGCGCGCGGAAACTCTCGCTGTATCCTGCTAAAAGCGTAAATTTATCAAAGAGCGTATAGGCAATCGCCGCGCGCGGAGAAGATCTCGAATCTTTAAATTTAGCCGATCTGCCTTTGATATCTCGATCGAATCTATCGTATCTACCGCCTAAGGTAAGCTCCAAATCATCGTGCAAGCGGATCAGATCCTGCGCGAAAAGTCCGTAGCTATTGTATTCGTTCGGAAATGAGGCGAAATCTCTTAGCGCTCCATTTTGGATAAAGATCGCATCCTCCTGCCTGTTTTCGTAATCGCCGCCGAAAGCGAAGCTATGATTTAAAAAGCCCGTATCAAATTCCGAGATATTTTTGATCTCTAGTCCCTTACGATCGTCTTTGTTTGCGTAGCTGCCGGTATCTGCGCCGTCGATATAGCCGCGTTTATACTCGGCTCTGCTTTTGTAGGCCTTAAAAGACATATCCACTAGCGGGCTTTGCGGCGTAAAGCTCCAATCAAAAACGTAATCTCTCTGGCTTAAATTTCCGCTTACGAAGAGATCTGCATCATTTTGCCATAGTGTCTGCCACATCGTGTGTAAATTTTCGTCGTAATCAAAGGCGCTGAAGCTTATGCGGTGATCTTCCAAATTCGCGCCGATCTTAAAAAATCCGGTATCGATATGCTCGTTATTAAAGCTCTTGTCGTAGCCCTCGCCGTAGTGCGTGCCGCCGTCTGCGAACTTAACGTTGCCGTAGCTTGCGCGCTTGCCGTAGAGTAAAACATCAATCGGAATTTCCTCGCCCTTGCCGTAAATCGCGCCGCGCGTGCTATGCATATTGTTTGATTCGAGTCTCTGTCCTAGCATCAAGCCTACGTTTTTGCCCTCGCTTAGATAATCGCTCGCGCTTTTGGTCTGCATATTTACGATACCGCCGATTGCGCCCGAGCCGTGAAGCACGGACGAGGCGCCCTTTATGACCTCGACGCGCTTTAGGATATCGCTATCGGTGCGAAAGGATGAGATCATATTCGAGTACATCCCCGCGCTTCTGCGCACGCCGTCTTGTTTGATGATGACGCGCTCATCGCTTTGATATCCGAATCCGCGGATCTGAAACTGCCTGCCGATTTGCCGCCCCATATCCATACTGCCGTCGACGCCCGGTATCTGCATGATCGAATCGATCACGTTGGTTTTGGCTTTCATATCTTTGGGGGTTAAAATTCCGGCCGAGCCCGCGTATTTTAGGTTATCGACCGCGCTTACCGTCGCTTGCACGACGATTTGGCCTAGATCTTGCGACTTCGTGGCGTTATTTTCGGCCGCATTCGCTCCGCCTATCGCGCCTATTGCAAGCGGCACCAATAAAATTTGCTTTTTCATGCCCCGACCTTTAAAATAAAATTGAAATACATTATTATATATCTACATACTTAAATAAGGTTGAAATTTAATTTCAAAAATATTTGAAATTTGTTTTTATTGGCGGCAAGTATTGTGCCCTGTCTGAGCCGCTTACGCGTTTTTACTTCGTCTTGTCCGTACCTTGCCCGCGCCGTTTCTGCCCCCTCCGCTCCGCTTGTATCCGCCTACATCACGTCCGCGCTACCTCTACGCTTTAGCTTTTTGTTTCGATCCGTCTGTGCCGAAATCTGGCAGATAAATTTGGCGTTTTTATCTCAACAAAGAGTCTAAATTTAAACGTCCGCGATTTACTTGCGTCTAAATTTATCGACTGCCCTCGCGATTTAAATCTTTCGCTTTTCGTAAATTTAGATCGGAATTTATTTACTTTTTATTTTACAAAGGATAAAATCGCGCCTAAGAGATCGGTCGATCTAGATTATTTCAGGATCTTTTCATGAATAACGTTAAATGGTACATCATCGCAAGCGCCGTGCTAGGCGTGCTGGGTGCGACGCTGGTGCATTTCGGAAACCCGGGCAATATGGGCGTTTGCGTCGCTTGCTTTTTGCGCGACACCACCGGCGCGTTAGGCTTTCACCGAGCTGCCGCAGTGCAATACATCCGCCCGGAGATCATAGGGCTCGTGTTCGGCGGCTTTTTGGCAAGCGTGCTTTGGACGCGCGAGTTCGCGCCGGTTACGGGCAGCTCGCCGTTTGCGAAATTTTTCCTAGGGATCTTCGCGATGATCGGCTGCCTTGTATTTTTGGGATGCCCGTGGCGCGCGTTTTTGCGCCTAGGCGGCGGCGATTTGACCGCGCTAGCCGGGTTAGCGGGTCTGATCTGCGGCGTACTCATTGGGTTTTTGCTTAAAAAGCGCGGCTATGAGGCGAGCAAAGAGGCAAGACTTAGCGGCCCGATCGGAATTTTGCCCGTGATACTAGGCGCGGCGCTGCTTGCAGCTTTGGTTCTCGGACTCAAAACGGGCGAGGGCGGCGCGCTTTTTATCTCCGCTAAAGGCCCCGGCGCGCAACACGCCGCGGTAGGCATCTCGCTGGCTGCGGGCATTATCGTGGGCGCGGTGATGCATAGAAGCAAATTTTGCAGCGTCGGCGCGTTCGGTAGAATTTTCCGCGGCGATTTCTCGATGTTTTGGGGCGTGCTGAGCGTCATCGTGTTTGCAAGCATCGTAAATATCGCGTTTGGACAATACAAGCTCGGCTTTGAGGGCCAGCCTATCGCGCATAACGATTTCGTTTGGAACTTCTTGGGTATGGTGCTCGCGGGTCTTTGCTTCAGCCTAAGCGAGGGCTGCCCGGGCAAGCATCTGGTGCAGGCCGGCACGGGAAATTTAAGCTCGGGCGTCTTCGTCATCGGCATGGCGGCGGGCGCCGCGATCGCGCATAATTTCTTGCTCGCAAGTTCGGCCAAAGGTATAACAGAGTTCGCTCCTTACGCGGTTGCGATCGGTTTTGTTTTCGCGCTTTACGTGGGGATTTTCCAAAGACGCGTCGGCTAACGCAGACGTTAGCAGAACTTGGCTCGGTTCGCTGTCATACGCTTGGTGTAACGGCAAACCCATGCTTTAATTGCAAAATTATATACGGTGAAATTTAAAATCACCGTATAAAATTTTGTGCCGCTATAACTTTAAAAAGCAATTTTTGTGCCTGCGTTAGTAAATTTTAAAGTCATTCTTGCTAGACTACGCATTAAATTTTGCTAAATTTAAGGTTGTTTTTTGGAATTTACTACAATTTTTTCGGTTTTGTTTTTTGCTATTTCGCTGATTTTTGCAGCATTTTTTTTCGAATAGAACTTTTAAAATTGTTGTGGGCATAATTGCACTAATTTATATTTTTGCACTTTGCTTCGATTTGTTGCTATTTTTCGTTTTTGGAAAGCATTTCGGACTATTTGTGATAACATTTTTTCGTACCTCTATAGAAGGCGCTCCGATTGCAAGTTTCGCGCGTGAAATTGCGATTTTGGTGATGATTTGCGTAGCGATCATATTACTTAGTATAATTATTACCGTACGCATTTTGCATTTTCGTCATAGCTCAAAGCTTAGTATTTTATTTATGCCATGTATTTTAACAGCCTTTTTTTTAAATCCTTTTTACGATGCAGCTAGAGAATATTATCTACAACTGAATCCGCCCGTAGAAGCGATTAAGAAGCAGGTTTATCCGTATCTAGCCATTCCACATCCCAAGGCTCCGATAAAGCGTAAAAATATTGTCTATATTTTTTTAGAGAGTTTTGATCGCGCCTATACTGACGAAAGAAATTTTGCCAAACTTACACCACATCTAAATGCGCTCAAAAATCGTATAGATTTTTCTGAAATATACCAAGTAGTAGATACTGGTTTTACTATTAAAGGGCTGTTTGGTTCACACTGCGCTGCAAATTATACGTTTGCATCTGCCAAAGATATGGCTTCTGAAAATTTTACTAAAAATATTGTCTGCGCTAGCGAAATTTTACACTCTTTGGGATACCATACCTATTTTATAAAGGGCGCTGACTTAAATTTTCAGGGTACTAGAGGCTTTTTGCGTCAAAGAGATTATGACGAGATTAAGGGGAGAGACGAAATTTTAGCCGTGGATCCCATCGGTTCATACTAACGAATGGGGTGTGGATGACGATGATATGCTTCGTGTGGCATGGAATGATTTTGAGCGTCTGAACAAAGTAGGTAAGCCGTTTTTGTTCTCACTTCTCACGATTGGTACGCACACTCCAAGTGGATTTATCCCGCGCTCATGTGAAGGGCTAGAATATAATGAAAATGCCGTGCCAATGCTACGCGCGGTGCATTGCAGTGACCTATTAGTGAGTAAATTTATTGAGCAAATCCGCTCAAGTTCATATGCAGCGAACACAATCATTGTACTGCAAAATGATCATCCGCTATTTTATAAAAATGCTATAGATGGTGGCTTTGGCGATGGACTTAAAGACGAGCGGGACTTATTTGTGATACTGGATGATGATTTGGATGGAGAGTTCGAGATCAAAAAGCGTGGTACCTCGTTCGATACTTTTACAACTGTGCTTGGGTATTTAGGAATCTTGGATGAGATGAATTTCGGCAGAAACCTGCTCTCGCGCGAGAGCTTACCATTTGATGCCGATGATGAATTCTTTGTAAACGCAAGTAGAATTTTACCCAAGCTTTCTTATGACGAAGCGGTACGAGCACAGCAAGAGTCTAACAAATAGACTCATTTTTGTCACCTCAAGTAGTATAAACGGATATAAAACTCCCTCGTTTTAATCCTTGCCGATTACGATTTACATTTGAGGCATTTATTTGCAACAATTATGGAATTTTGTAAATATAAGAGCTCTATATTATGTATCTAGCTAGCCGTGATATCGTAAAATTATGTTTATATTGCACCGCAAATTCGCTTTTACTAAGCGTAGCATACAGATTTAACACTTATTGCGTTTAACTGACAAGATGGATCTTGGCACTGTAACCCGACCAAAATCAGCCATATCTGCTTTTTGGCAGCTGCCGCATACTTTTAGCGCCACACCACCGCAATATAGCTCCTTTAGTTTGGCTACCAGATCAATGCCGTAATTCCCCGGTTTTTCGGTACTATCTCTTACGAGATCGACCGCGTCATTCATAAGAAAAATTCTTACCTCCTCGCCTTTTTATGCAGGCTGTCCGCTAGCCTCAATGCGTTGTAGGCGTTGTCCGAGCCGTTATACGGCTGATTTGCCAGGATCAGTAGGATTTTCATTTTGCGCCCCTTCGTTTAAAATTATATTGAAAAGAATTTTATATCAAAGCGAGTTTGCATTGCCTTAAATTTAGGTTTGCTGATCGGAATGCCTAAATTTAGCCTTTATAAATTTAATTTTTTTCGCTACGAGCCAAATTTATAGCATCGATTAGGCTTTGCAGCAGCTCGTCTGCAGCTTTCGCTTTATCGCGCGCGCCGCGATTTTTGCCGTTTGAAGCGCCGGGTCCCGCCCCGCTTACGCAGTCTTGCACGAAATACCACCAAAAATACCCACCCACGTAGTTTTTCGCGTAGCGCGGCATCGTATAATACCGCCTCATCATCGCCTTTTTGCTCGCCTGCGTAGCGCCCGACGCCGTGTTTCCGCACTCGCCGATACCGAGCTTCGAAGCGGGGAAGGTGCTTTGCAGATCGGTAAAAATTTCGCTCCAATCAGGCGCAAAGCCCTCGTTATCGTCCTCGTAGTAGCTTACTAAAAGATAATCCAGCCCCACTTTCATATCCTGCGGCACGAATTTTCGCAGCCACTCGCGCATTTCTATTTTTTGTACTCCGCTCGGCGTATAATACGCAGTAAGCGCCGTCTTAGCGCCCTTTTTGTGGATGAACTCGAATGCCGCGATCATCTTAGCGGCGATGAAATTCGCATCGTCCCCGAGCCAGCCCTCGCCGTTTATTTCGTTGCCGATCTCCCAGATCGCGACGTAAGGCGCAAGCGCAGCATAGGCGTCCGCGAACCTCTTTTGGTAGCTTTTCACGCTTTTGTACGAGCTCATCTCGTAGGAGTCCACGGGGCAGGCCATCACGTACGAAACCTCGCTAAGCCGCTTAAAAAGAGGCTCATATTCGCGCGGAGCGATCTCTTTTGACATCACGACGCGCACGGTGGGCTTTGCGGGTAGGGCTTGCAGGGCGCGTACGATGCTCTGCAGCTTCGCGCCCGAGGCATCTTGCGCGTCCTCGTACCAGCCGTCGTCGATCGTAACGCCCCAGATGAAGTCAGATTTAAAATTTTGCTTTGAAATTTTATTTGGATTTTCGCCGTAAAGTACGCCGCAAAACAGCGCTCCACAAAATAGCGCGAGAAATATGTGTTTGAAATAGACCACGGCTTGCTCCTTGATTTTAAATTTTAAAAATTTAGCTCTTTGCTGGTCTTTCCGCAACGGATCAAGCAATCAAAATTTATCTCTTGCCTCTAAGATCATAAGAGTAATACGAACGAGAAAAGCCCTCTACGCTGAACATAGCAAAAGCATTAAGTGCAAGAGCCGCTAAGCTTAGTAACACCGTAGCAGGCAGCGAAAAACGCGCCAAAAACGCATTTGCAATAGCTGCAAGTACAAGCGCGATAAAGCAATATGAAAATATCGCAACTCCGCTAGTATCGGCAAGCTCCTGATAAAATCTATAAAAAAACAGAAACGATGCGATAAATCCCAATGCAAGTAGTATTTGAGCGATGATGCCGCCCGCTAAAAATATAAATAACAATACGCCTATAAATATTGCTGCAAAGGCAATGGCTACGTTGCGCAAAAGGCTGCGGCTTGCGGTAAGTTTAGAGATATTATAAATGCTAAAGATAAAAAGCACGAATGCCGCTGCGCTTAGTAGCACTCCCAATCCGCCGTAAATTCCTAATAGCAATAGCACCAGTTCGGCTATAGCTTTTAAGGCGCAGGCCGCGATGAAGGTGTATTTGATGAGTGCTACTTCTTTTTCTTGATGGTTTGAGGGTTGCTGGTCTTGAGTGTGCAGGTAGTCGTTTAGGTCCATGGTTGCTCCTTTAAAATTTAGCAAAAGTATATCTAAAAAACGAATAGGTAAAGATAAATTTCAAAATTTAGTGGCTCGCCGGCGGATATGTCGTATAAAGCAGGCGCCGCACAAAGGCGGGTAAATTTAATTAGGTAAATTTTAAAATTTAGATTGGAATTTCGGCGCTGACGCGGCGGGTAAAATTTTAAGCGGGCTGTAAATTTAAAAAAGATGTGAGATAAAATTTCGCGCAGATCTGCAAATTTAAAATCCGCAAATCCGCGCAAACCGCTACAAGCGTGACTCGTAGCGACGTAGCGTGTAAAGACGTTTAAGCATCTTTTTGCGAGCTGAAATTTTTTGCTTTTTGCGGACTTCCGTCATCGGCTCAAAAAATCGTCTCGCGCGAACCTCGGTAACGACTAGGTTACGATCGGTTTGCTTCTTAAAGCGTCTGTAAGCTTCATCAAATGATTCGTTCGGATATACCTTTACTCCAGGCACTTTCCTCACCGCCTTTCAAAAAAATAAGTCGTGAGTTTAGCGAAAAATTCCTTAAATTTGCTTTTGAAGCGCTTTTTTATACTTCCACACGCTTTTGTTGTTGCGAGTATCTATCATCGAAAGCTCTAAAAGTAGGCTTTCGCTTGCTTGTGTGGTAGAATTTTTAGCTGCAGAATTTAAATTTTTTGATTTTTTAGATCCCGCCTTACCGTCGTTTGCCACAGTGGAGCTTTGCGGTAAAATTTTACCTACCAAGATGTAATCTGGCGCGTAGATCGAGCCGCTTTCTACGGCGTGATAGCCACGGCTTACGCCATCATTGCTAAATACGAGTTCGTCTTTGCTTGGAGCGTCTGTGACGACTGCTTTGCCTGAATGCAGCAGTGAAATTCTAATTTTTTTGCTCAAAAATTCCGCATCTAAGCCGTGTGCGTTCGTCCCGTCCAGTGGCTCAATACCGACGACGCTGAATCTGCCGCCTTTTTTGCCGACTATGCGCTTTGAGAGTAGATCGGCGATGCTTTCGCCTGCGATGCGCTCCAGATACGCGTTTGGATATCCTGCGTGATCTATGCCTCCGGCAAGTGCCGAATTATCCGTGCTTTTAGAGCCTTTAAGCGCAGCGCAGCCCGCTAAAAAGGCACACAGCAAGATCACTAAAAAACTTATTTTAAAATTTTTCATAGCATTTCCAAATTTTATAAAATAAACTCCGCGATTATAGCGAGATTTGGTTAAATTTCGTTTTTTATAAGCAAAATTTGTAACGGATATTCCGCTCGTTCCTTTAATTTTGAGTTAAAGATTCCTTGATATACTTTCTGCCAATTTATTCAGAAAATTCTCGGGGTGCTTATGAAAAAAATCATTAAAAGAGACGGAAGTTTTCAAGAATTTCAATCCTACAAAATAAAAGATGCTATCAAAAAAGCCTACAAAAGCGTCGGTACGGAATTTGACGAAAAGGTTTTCGATAACGTAATGAGCGCTATCGTTTTTAAAGACAAATTAAGCGTCGAAGATATTCAAGATTTAATCGAGAAAAAGCTCTTCGAAGCGGGCGATTTCGCCGTTTTGAAAAGCTTCATGATCTACCGCCACACGCACAAGATGCAGCGCGAGCACATTTTGGGGCTTGAGGAGGATACGACCTATATCAACTGCACCCAGACGGTCAATGAATATATCAGCAAGCAGGATTGGCGAATTTTAGCAAATTCCAATACCAGCTACTCAAACGCAGGCCTGATCAATAACACTGCCGGCAAGGTCATCGCAAACTACTGGCTAGATAAAATTTACTCTCGAGAGGAGGGCGCAGCGCACCGAAACGGAGACTACCATATTCACGATCTGGACTGCCTTACGGCGTATTGCGCGGGCTGGAGCTTGCGCGTGCTTCTAAACGAGGGTTTTAACGGCGTGCGCGGCAGGGTCGAGAGCAAGGCGCCGAAGCATTTCCGCGAAGCGCTGTATCAGATGGCAAATTTTCTTGGAATTTTACAAAGCGAATGGGCGGGCGCACAGGCATTTAGCAGCTTTGACACGTATTTGGCGCCATACGTTTTTCGCGATAAATTAAGCGACGATGAGGTCAAAAAAGCGATCACAAGCTTCGTGTTTAACCTAAACGTCCCCGCGCGCTGGGGGCAGAGCCCGTTTACCAACGTCACCATCGATATGACCTGCCCGGATGATCTAAAAACGCAGATCCCTACGCATAACAATGAGCATCTATTTAAAAATTTACACGACGAGGAGCTTTTGGCAGAGGCTAAAAGGCGCGGCAAGGACTCGCTCGAGGCTTTGACTTACGGCGATTTCGAGCCTGAGATGAACCGCATCGTGATCGCATTCTACGAGGTTTTAACGACGGGCGATAAGTGCGGCCAGCCCTTTACATTCCCGATTCCTACGGTAAATTTAACGGAGGAGTTTGATTGGGATACGCCTGCGGCGGATGCGGTATTTGAAAACACCGCCAAAGTAGGCTCAAGCTATTTTCAAAATTTTATCGGCTCGCAATATATCACGAACGAAAAGGGTGAGCGCGTACCCAATCCAAAGGCGTATAAGCCTGGCGCCGTACGCTCGATGTGCTGCCGCTTGCAGCTCGATCTGCGCGAGCTTCTAAAGCGCGGCGGAGGGCTTTTCGGAAGCGCGGAGATGACGGGAAGCATCGGCGTCGTAACGATAAATTTAGCCCGCCTAGGCTATCTGTATAAAAATAACGAAGAGGCGCTGTATGCGAGGCTGGACGAGCTTTTGGAGCTTGCAAAATCGACGCTTGAGAAGAAGCGAAAATTTGTAACCGAGATGTTCGAGCGCGGCCTGTATCCATATACGAAGCGCTATCTGCCGGGCTTTAACAACCATTTCAGCACTATAGGTATTAACGGCGCAAACGAGATGATACGAAATTTCAGCGGCAACAAAGAAGATATTACGACGGAATTCGGGCGTAAATTTGCCCTTAAAATGGTTGAGTATCTGCGCGAGAAGATCCGCTCGTTTCAGGAGCAAACTGGAAATTTATACAATCTCGAAGCCACGCCTGCCGAGGGAACTACGTATCGCTTCGCCAAAGAGGATAAGAAGCGCTATGCAGATATCATCCAAGCGGGATTTGATAAAAATATATACTACACCAATTCGACGCAGCTTCCGGCAAATTTCGGAAGCGATCCGTTCGAAGCTCTGGCGATGCAGGACGAGCTGCAAAGCTCCTATACCGGCGGCACGGTGCTGCATCTGTATATGAAGGAGCGCATCAGCTCGGCTCAGGCGTGCAAACAGCTCGTAAAAAGCGTAGTGCAAAACTACAAACTTCCCTATATCACGATCACGCCGATTTTCAGCGTCTGCCATAAGCACGGCTACATCAGCGGCGAGCATGAATACTGCCCGAAATGCGATGAGGAGCTGCTGGCGGAATACAAGGCCAAGCAGAGCAAGGGCGCCTAAATAGCGATTTAAATTTTAATCTTAATGAAAGGATGGAGAATGGAATTTCCAAAAGAGTTAGAAGCAAAACGCACAAAATGCGTCGTTTACACAAGAGTTATGGGCTATTTGCGCCCCGTAGAGAGCTTTAATATCGGAAAGAAGGGCGAGCACAAAGAGCGCGTCTTTTTTGAAGAGAAAAAAGACAAAAAGCAGATCGCCTAGTCGCCGCTACCGGCCAAATGCAACAAGCGCATACGAAGCCGCCGCAAGCCTTAAACCTGCATAACGCGCAGATTTATGAGATCACGCCGTTTACGATGCTTGATTTTACTGATCACATCGCCGCGATTGCGTGGTTTTGCGGCTGCAATATGCGTTGCAATTACTGCTACAACCCACAAATCGTTACTTCACGGGGTAAAATTTCAAACGAAGAGTTTCTGCGCTTTTTGGATGCGCGCGCGGGCAAGCTTCAGGGCATCGTATTTAGCGGCGGCGAATGCACCTGTGCGAGCGATTTTATCCCGCTGGCGCACGAAGTTAAGCGGCGCGGCTTTTTGCTCAAAGTAGATACCAACGGCTCAAATCCGCAAAAGATTGAAGAGGCGCTAAGCCTAGGTCTGATCGATTATATAGCGCTTGATTTTAAGGCGTCGCGGCAGGATTTTGAGCTCATCACTAAATCAAGTTTATACGATAAATTTTTGCAAACTCTTAGGCTTTTGCTGCGGCAAAATTTTAAATTTGAGGTGCGCACGACCGTGCATGCGGATTTTTTAAACGAAGCAAAGATCGAGCAGATGGCGCAAATTCTATACAGCGAGGGCTACCGCGGCGTCTATTATCTACAAAACTTCCTGCCCACCGGCGATAATTTCGGTAATTTAAACGCGCCGCTTGCGAGCTTTGATCCGAGCAAAATTCGTACCGAGCTAAAGATAGAACTTCGAAATTTTGATTAAATTTACGCCGCCGCGCGCGTCTTGCCGCGATGAGCGCGATGAAATTTTAATTTAGCGCGCGCATTGCCCGGCATATATTGTGCCTCGATAAAATTCCGCCTCGCCGAAGGCTTTAAAATTTACCTCGCCACCGCTTGCTATATTTAAATTTTATTACGTCTGTGGCGTAAAATTCTATGTTTATCAAGGGCTTTAAATTTTATACCGCGTAAATTTAACTTCGCGCCAAATTTCGCACCGCGTAGCCTCGCCGCTTCAAAACAAAAGGTAAATTTAGCTTGCTTTGGCTAAAATACGCCGAAATTTTTAAAAAGGCAAAAAATGGATAGGAAAAAAATCTACAATCCCTTCTCCGACGAGACGCTTACCGATCGCAAGGTCTTCGGCGGCAATCCGCAGGGTATTTTAAATTTTACCAAGGCGAAATATCAATGGGCGTTGAAACTTTGGGATCTGATGGAGGCCAATACCTGGTTTCCTAAAGAGGTCGATACCACCGACGACGTGCGCGATTATAACTTCAATCTCACAAGCGCCGAGAAGCGGATGTATGATCTCGTGTGGAGCCAGCTGATATCGATGGATAGCTTTCAGACCAACAATCTCGCCGATAATATCAACCCCTACATCACGGCTCCGGAGATCAACGCCGTGCTCGCGCGCCAAGCTTACGAGGAGGCCAACCACAGCAAATCCTACGCCGTCATGGTTGAGGCAATCTGTGAAAACACCGATCTGATTTACGAGATGGAGAAGCACGACGATATGCTCCGCAGGAAAAACGATTATATCTCAAGCGTCTATGAGGAGCTTGCGGGCGAGGTTAGCGATGATAAGCTGCTGCTAGCGATGGTGGCGAATCAAATTTTAGAGGGGATCTATTTTTATAGCGGCTTTACCTCGATCTATGCGCTTGCTCGTGCGGGCAAGATGCTAGGCAGCGCGCAGATGATCCGCTTCATACAGCGCGACGAGATCACGCATCTACTGCTCTTTCAAAACATGATAAATTCCGTCCGCAAAGAGCGCGCCGATCTGTTTAACAAACGCAACGTGGATAAAATTTACGAGATGTTCGAGACGGCGGGAAACTTAGAAATCGATTGGGGCAAATACATCACGGATAACCAAATCATGGGCTTTACTGACGACATCATCGAAGAATACATCCACTACCTGGTCGATCAGCGCCTGCTCGCCATCGGGCTTGAGAAGCGATACGGCGCGAAACACCCGATAAAATGGGTCGATGATTTTTCTAAATTTAATGATCAAAAGAGCAATTTTTTCGAGAGCAAGGTCACGAACTACAGCAAAGGAAGCTTGAGTTTCGATGATTTTTAGCGGATTTTGCGGTTTAAAATTTTGCTCTGCCGCATCGCGGCACGGATACTTTGCAGATACTTGCCAAGGGCGGTTCGGATACGCGATGAGCGCAGAAGCCGTATTACCTGCAAAATTTTTAAAATTTAGCCGCGCTATATATTTAAAAAACGTAGCTTATGCTCTTTTGGCGCGGGGTGGACTTTCGGGAATTTTTAAAAATTTTAGCGGCTTGGAATTTAGACGGGGCGAAAGCTTTCTCGGCTTTAAATTTAACGTCTGGTCGGGCGGGAGCGCGCTATGGTCTCGCTAGAGCGGCTTCGCTGCGAAAAGATGGCGAACGACATCGCCGAACAGGTTAGCTTAAATCCGGCGCTTTTTGAGGCGTTTTGTAGCGTCGCTAGAAGCGAGTTCGCCCCGCTTGGCGCGCACGCTTTCAGCCTTAACGCACAGCCCATTTTAGCCAGCCAGTGGATCAGCTCGCCGCTGACGGTCGCGCGCATGACGATGGCGCTAAGCGTGGATCCGAAGGTCGAGAAAATTTTAGAGATCGGCTGCGGCAGCGGCTATCAAGCGGCGATTTTAAGCAGGATGGTTCACCGCGTCTTTGCTGTCGAGCGCGTCGAGCGGCTGGTGGGCGAGGCGAAAAGGCACTTTGCAAATCTCGGGATTTCAAACATCAGCCTGCGCCACGATGACGGCAATGCGGGGTGGAAAAATTTTGCCCCTTTTGATAGGATCTTGCTCTCCGCATGCGCCGAGAGGATCGACGAGCGGCTGTTTGCACAGCTGGCGATCGGCGGGATTTTGGTCGCTCCGATGAATAGAGGCGGCTCGCAAAAGATCGTTAGATTTAGTAAAATTTCGTTAAGCGAGATCAAAGAAGAGGAGCTTGGCGCCTGCGAATTCGTCCCGTTGGTGCAGGGTCGCGGATAGATCTAGCGCGCAGTAAATTTTAAAATTTCCTACCGCCGCGGGCGCGTAAATTTAATAAAATTTGCTTTTGCACTCCGCTGAAGATCAGAGTTTTATTAATTATTTATTTAAATTTAAGTACAATACACAATTTTTAATCTTTCAAGGATGAGTCATGCAAGATTTTAGCAAGGAAAAGATAGAGTCGCTGGTCGCCAGCTGGAAAAATCACAACAAAAACCAATTCTGGCTTAAAAAACAAACCGCGATTTCAAAGTATTTAGGCGAGATAAAGCGCTGCCTCGCAAGCTTTGATGAGACCGAGAACGAGTTTTTGCAAACTTTATATATAAATCTCAGCGACGGCAATCTTAGAAGCTGCAAAATTTTATCTTTGGGCGAGAAGTTCGCGCACGCCGAGTATTTCTTTATGGATCAGTATTTTGATTCCAATATCAGCGCGTTTTATTACGATTTCGCTTTTAAAGACCGCATCGTCGGCAAAAAGGAGCTGTTTCCTAAAAATGCCGTAAAAAGCGTAACTAGCGTGCTTAGCGGCGAGGACAAAAACATCGTCTCGCTTTATGTTTTCATCGAAAATATCGTTAAAAATTTCAATAGCTATTCGCAGGAGCGCACCGCGCGCGATATTTTTAAACAAAAGCTAGTCAATTTCTACGACGAGCTTTACAGGCTTCTTACGGCGGTGGACAGCGCTTTGGCGATCGATTTTTTCGACGTCGCGCTGCATAATCAACCCTTCGTGCTGATGGAATTTTTAAAATCCGCGATAAATGCCGATAATTTCTATCTGATCGACAGCTACCTAAGCGACGACGGGATGCTAAATTTAGGACTTGCCGAGGGTGGCGATTTCGCGCAAATTTCGCGCGAGAAGCTCTATCTGCTAGCTAGCATATTTGCGCAGTGCAACGATGAGTTTCCGACTCTCATTTATCGCGATGAAACTGCGCAAATTTTATCCTTGCTCTACGACGAAAAGGTTGAAATTTTTGAAGAATTTTACGAAGTAAGTTCGCGATTTATCGCGGAATTTACCCCGTATCCGCAGGATGTCGTGGGCGCGGCTAAGATCGTGTACTCCTCGCTATTTTTTGAATACGTCAAAAACTACAAAAGCGAAGAGGTCGCAAAAAATACGATATTTTACGGCGCGATCGGTACCGGCAAGACCCGCAGATTGCGGTCTTTGATCACCGAAAAGAAGCTTGCGGTAAAAAATTTCCGCTACGTTTGCCTACACGAAGGCTTTGAATACCGTGATTTCATCGACGGATTTTACGGCGAAAGCTTCATTAGCGGCGAGTTTAAGGCGCTGTGCAAAGAGGCGCTAAACGATCCGAAGGGCGAGTATTATTTTTTAATCGACAATGCAAGCGCTGCGAGCTTGGATAAAATTTTTGGCGAGGCGGCGGTACTTTTGGATCGTCGCTACGACGAGGAAGACGAGCTTTCGCTTATCCGCACGAAAAATTCCCACGTAATCGATGGCTTTGAAGATGGCGAGAAAGCGCGCGCCAGCGTCGTTTTAAAGGACGGCCGCTCATATTTTGCGGTGCCTAAAAATTTATACGTTCTATGCACTCTAAGTGAGCACAAATGCGTTTCGCCCTCGATCGCAAAGGCGTTTAGATGGATCAGATGCGAGTGCGATTACGGCGCGCTTGAGGATTATTTAAGAGATCGCGAGATCGTAAATGCAAGCGCGGTCGTTGCGGTTTGCAAGGCGCTGAATAAATTTATCGCCGATGAGGCAAGCGGCCTTTGCGCGATCGGACACGGCGTATTTATGGGGCTAGTGCGCTATCAAAGTGGCGCGCAGATCATGCAGGAGGGGCTAAACGGCTTTTTTGCTGAGGTGCTGGAGCCGATCTTTAGGTGCGCGGCAAGGAGCGAAGATGCCGCTACGAGCCTTAGCGAGCGCATCGTCGAAGCTAGAGGCGTGTTTAAATTTTAGCCGCCGCTTAGCAGGAATGCTTATATTTGCAATGAAATTTTAAAATTTCATTGCATTGTGCTTCACTTGCGCTTAGATATACGGCGGCGAAATTTTGGTTTTAAATTTGGCAAAAGTTTACGCGGCGCTATTTTATTTGCGGTGCACCGTAGCAATACCGATCTATTAAATTGATATAAATTTAGACTTGAAATTTTAGTTCTCGCCCGCCATACTTATCGGGCGCGTGGGCACGGAGTCAGAGTAAAATTTTGTCTAAATTTAGCCTCAGTCGCCAAATTTAGACAAAATTTTTATGTATAAAATTCCCGCCGTATTTTATACATAGAATTTTACTTGTCGGCGCAATCGCCGTTTTGATTAAATTTAATTGAATTGAAGCAAGCCTGTGGGGCTAAAACAGCGCGTGCTTTTAATTTAACCCAAAAGCCCCGCGCCTTTTACTTTCTGCGAGCGATCCGCCGCGTAGATCCTCTTCCCGCCTACTACTTTGCCGCCCTCGATTTTACCGCCCTTTACGTCGTATTTCCAGATCGGCGCGGCCGCCTTGAAATCCTCCACAAACTCGTTTATTAGCGCCAGAGCGACCTTGCGCTGCGGGCTTACGACGCCTGCGACGTAGGAGCTTTCGTGGATCGGCACACCCCCGTTTGCATGCGCAAAAAGCACGAATGCGCCCTGTGCCGCGGCCTTTTGCTGCCATGCTTCGAACCAAGTCCGTAAAATCGGCTCGTAGATATCGAAGCTCAATGCGCAGATGCCGCCCTCTTCGCGCACGATGCCCACGAAGGTAATAAACGCACCGCAATTTGCGTCTTTAAATTTAGCGTACCAGCGCGATAAAATCGCATCTACGTCTAAGCTGCCCTCATAAATTTCAGGCTCGATCCCGCTTAAAAGTTCTGGATTAAATTTAGCCTCGCCCATCGCCGCCTCCTAAGCTTAGCCGCCGCAAACGGGAGGCAAAAGGCTCACGCGATCGCCGGATTTAAGCGCAAAATTCGCATCATAAACCATCTTATCATTTACCGCTACGGCGCAGTTTGCAAGCCACTGTCTTAGGCTTTCGTCCTTTTGTAGCTCCGCTTTTACCTCTTGCAGGGAGTTTGCGTTTAGGCGCAGGGGCTCGCGCCCGATCGGCCCTAAAAATTCTACCTCTACCATTTTTGTCCTTTTTTAAAGATTGGGCGATTTTAACCAAAAATTTATAAAATTTTATATAATTGCGTAAAAATTTAATGAGGAAAAACGATGAAAATCGATGAAATTTCTACCCCCGCTTACGTATGTGAGGAGCAAAAATTGGTAAAAAATTTAGAAATTTTACGCGGCGTAGGCGAGCGAAGCGGCGCAAAAATTTTATGCGCGCTAAAAGGCTTCGCGTTTAGCTTTGCAATGCCTTACGTTGACAGATACCTCTGGGGCGCCACTTGCAGCGGCCTGCACGAGGCGAAATTTGCCGCGGAATTTATCAAAAACGGCGAAATCCACACGTACTCGCCCGCATTCAAAGAGGATGATTTGGATGAAATTTTAAAAATTTCAAACCACGTCGTATTCAATAGCGCCGCGCAGTGGCAAAAATACCGCGCAAAGGCGCTAGCTACGGGAGTATCGTGCGGCTTGCGGCTAAATCCTCAGACCTCCTTCGCGCCCAAAGACGCTTACAATCCGTGCGGCAGCTTTAGCAGGCTCGGGATGAGCCTTGAAGCGCTGCAGCGGGCGATCTTACAAGACGGCGAGTTTTTGCGCGGCATCTCGGGGCTACATTTTCACGCGCTGTGCGAAGAAAGCGCTCAGAGCCTAGGGCGGGTGCTTGAGGTTTTCGAGGCGAAATTCGGCAAGTATTTTAGAGCCCTAAAGTGGCTAAATTTCGGCGGCGGTCATCATATCACGCGCACAGGCTACAACGTGGAGTTGCTGATAAATTTGATCAAAAAATTTCGCGAAAAATACGAAGTCGAAATTTATCTCGAGCCCGGCGAGGCGGTCGGCTGGGAGTGCGGATATTTGGTCGCTAGCGTGCTTGATATAGTAGAAAACGGCGCTAAAATCGCTATTTTAGATACTTCTTCTGAAGCTCATATGCCCGATACCGTGCTGATGCCGTATCGCCCTGCGGTGCGCGGCGAGAGTAAGAGCGGTAAATTTAGCTATCGCTTCGGTGGGAATACCTGCCTCGCAGGCGACGTCGTGGGGCTCGAGAGCGGACAGCCCGAGTATAAATTTGACGCGCCGCTAAACATCGGCGATCGGGTGATTTTCGAGGATCAGATCCACTACACGATCGTGAAAAACACGACCTTTAACGGCATCAAGCTGCCCGATCTTGTTCTGGCGGACGAGCGCGGAGAGGTTTTGGCAATCAAAAAATTTGGCTACGATGAGTACGCGAGGCGAAACTAGCTCCGCACTTAATGCAAAAATGTAATTTTGCTTTGTAAGAAAATTTTTTGCAAAAAATGATATAATCGGCTTGAATTTTATATCTAAGGAAATCCATGAAAAGATTGTTTCTCGCGCTTTTTGCCTGTATTTATGCGCAGGCCGAAGAGAAAAAATATGCCGATATCGTGCAGGGAAATAGCGATGTTTGGGGCAATGCAAGGCTTGAAAACATCGATAGCTACGGCAACGGCTTCGGCCCGATTTTTCTGCAATTTCAAGGACATCTGCAAAGCTCGGGCTTTTTTGCTTGGTTGGCGCTGGGTGCGGTTTTGGGCGTAATCATAGCTTTTATTGGGCATTACGCGATCATAGGGCCGAAGCACTTCGATCATCACGCGGGCAAGCCGATCTATGCGTTTAATAAATTTGAGCGACTATACCATTTCGTAGCGGCCGTCGCATGGGCGATCTTGGTTCCGACAGGCTTGATTATGATGTTTGGCGAGGAATTCGGCGGCGGTGCTTTCGTGAGATTTTGTAAAAACGCTCACGGACTGGCTACGATAGCGTTTGCGATTGCCGTTGTGCCTATGCTAGTGACATGGTTTTGGCGTATGCTACCGCGAACTTACGATATCAGATGGATGATGATCGTGGGCGGCTATCTAAGCAAAAAGAAGCGCGCGATCCCTGCGGGTAAATTTAACGCAGGCCAAAAGGCGTGGTTTTGGGTCGCGACTTTAGGCGGTATAGTGATGATAGCGACGGGCGCGTCGATGTTTTTCTTAGACTACGATATCCCCGCAATGAGAAGTGCGCTAGGTATGAGTCAGATCGAAATTTTAAGAGCAAGCGCGATTATTCATAATTTTTTGGGCGCGGTCTGCGCGGTATTTTTGCTTGTGCATATCTATATGGCGGTCTTTGCGATCAGCGGTGCCATCCACTCGATGATCGACGGACACAAGCCGGAGGAGGAAGTTTACGTACTTCATCACTACTGGTATCGCGAGCTGCTCGATAAAGGGCAGATCGCCAAATCGCAATTTGAAGCGAAGTACCCGCGCTTATAACTTGGGTAAATTTTATGTGGGTCTGCTTGCGTGCGGCTCGCATTAGCTTTGAGGTTCAAAGAATTTTTATTTTAAGGATTTCACATGCAACTAGATTGTCGCAATTTAAATTGCCCGGAACCGCTTTTGCGCACCAAAAAAGCCCTCGACGAGCTAAAAATCGGAGAGAGTTTAGAAATTTTAGTAAACGACGTAGCGCCGCGCGAAAACATAAAGCGCTTTTTGGCTAAAAACGGCTTTGAGGCGCAAATTTCACAAGCGGGCGCCGATACGCTTATAAAAACCGTAAAAACGGACGAGCTGAAAGATGAAAGTATCGACGATATTTATTGTGACGTCACGGTGCCAAAGAGAGGCAAGGTGATATTTCTAAACGAGGAGCAGTGCGGAAGCGGCCCGATCGGAAAGAGCTTGCTTGCTAAATTTTTAGGCGCGGCGCTAAGCTTAGACGAAAAGCCAGTGAAGGTCATCTGTGTAAACAACGCCGTGCACATAACCACCAACCGCGGCCACGAATGCTTCGAGGCGATCAAAAAGCTAAACGAAGCGGGAGCTGAAATTTTAAGCTGCGGAAGCTGCCTAGAAAGTTACAAATTAGTCGATAAGCTCGCGATCGGCGAGATTTCAAACGCATACGAAATCATGGACGTCCTATCAAAATACGAAGTAATCAAACTATGATCTACAGAGATTTTAACCTCACGAAATTTGTTGCAGCCGCCGGTTGAGCCGCCAAGCTTGACCCGGCGGGTCTAACTGAAAATCTTGGAAATTTAATCGAGCCCAATGCAAACCTGCTGTCGTCCGTCTGCAGCAACGAAGATGCGAGCGTATTTCGCATAAGCGACGATCTTGCGCTCGTGCAGACGCTCGATTTTATCACCCCTTTAGTGGACGATCCGTTTATCTTCGGACAGATCGCGGCGGCAAACTCCCTAAGCGACGTATTTGCGATGGGCGGCGAAGTGATAAATGCCCTAAACATCGTGGGTTTTGACGATTGTCATTTCTCAAACGAAATTTTGCGCGAAATTCTGCGCGGCGGCAAAGACAAGATCAAAGAGTGCGGAGGGGTCTTGGTGGGCGGCCACACCATCTCTACCCCTGAAATTTATTACGGACTTAGCGTCACGGGACGCGTGAATCCGCGTAAATTTTGGAGCAATAATACTGCGCGCGAAGGCGACCTGCTGATCCTAACAAAACCTCTCGGTACGGGCATCATCGCTACGGCTATTAAGGCGAAATTTCTTAAATTTGAAGAATTTCGTGACGCGATAGAGAGCATGATTTTGCTAAATTTTTATGCCGTGGGCGCGCTAGCGGGTTTAAAAATACATGCCGCGACCGACGTAACGGGCTTTGGACTGCTTGGACACGCGCTTGAGATGATAAATGAGAGCGTGAGTTTTAAAATTTATCCTAGCAAAATTCCGCTTCTAAAAAGCGCCCTCAAATGCCTTGATGAGGGGCTGATTCCCGCCGGAAGCTATAAAAATTTGAAATTTATCGCACCGAGCGTCGATTCCGAGCCGGACATAATGCTTTGCGACGCACAAACCAGCGGCGGACTTCTGCTTGCCGTAGCGGAAAATGACGCAGCGCGAGCGCTTGTAAATTTAAAAAACGCAGGTTACGCTAGTAGCGCTATCATTGGCGAAGTAGTGGCGCGTGCCGAGCATAAAATTTATTTAGTTTAAATTCCTTTCCATTCAGCCCCCTTTAAGCATCGCTCTTGTATAATCACAATTCTGTTTCGCACCGA
>UQCL01000032.1 GCA_900539505.1 uncultured Campylobacter sp.
GTCGGCAGCGTCAGATGTGTATAAGAGACAGATATTATTATTTCGTACCGCACATGATAGATATATTGCCTAATATCTTAAAATTTTCTACTGTAGATATAGAAACAGGTAAAGAGTCTTGGAATCCACTGGCTGTTATAGGCTATGATATTGAAATCGGTGAGGATGGGAAAAGTGCTAGCATAAATGGCGAGTATATGTTACCTAGTGCCGATCCCGAATATCTGATTCATAACGGCAAAAAGATACCGATCAACACATATTATCAAGTGAGCGAGGTAAACGGTAAGCTCGTTAAATTATCTAAGCAATTAGATAAGAATTCCGATCTTTATGTGATATTCTTACCGGACTACGAAAGAATATTGATTTTAGATGAAAAAGTCTTTGAATCGACTTTCATTCAGCTCTTCGTGCTAGAAAATTACGACAAAGACTTGTTTGAGCCGATTTATCTAAGCAATTCGGCGCGGATTTATAAGTTACTAAGATAGTGTAGTCTAAAATTATATATGAAGTTAAACTAAAAATTCTACGCCTGAGCCTCGTATCTAAAAGTCAAGAAGAATTATTCGCGAAGTTAAGAGGCGGTTTTGTATTGCGTAAAATTTGTCATATATTAGAAAGAGAAATCGTTCTAATAATTTTAAATTCATTTGATGCTCATATCTCAGTGCATTTACCTTAAATTTACACGCGGTTTCGCTCTAGCTCGCTACTATTGCGTTACTTTTTTAAAAGGAGTAAATATGAGAAATTTAGTTGCAAGAGTAGCGCTTCTTGGCTCTTTAGCTGCAGTAAGCGCGATGGCGGAGGGGCTTTTTATAGGCGGCGAAGGCGGATACAATTTCAAAAACCAAGCTGCAGGTTTTGATGACGGACAGCCGCAAATCGGCGTTAAGGCTGGATATGACTTCGGCACGTTTAGAGCTTACGGCGGGTATTTTTACGGATTTAAGGGCGAGGATTCCAGCTCGAATGCCAATTCGAAAAGAAAGGTTAAATGGAGCACGCACGATTTCGTAGCCGGTGCGGATTTTACGCCGGAGCTTTTCGGTAGATTTAAGCTTGTCCTAGGCGCTTACGCTGGGCTTTCGGTGCTAGATACTGAAGTTAAAATAGACTATAGCAATGGCGGCTGGGTTAGAGCGGACGATACGCTGGGTGGCTTCATTTTGGGCGGCAAGATAGGTACTGCGTATGAGTTTGGCTCCAATAGCGAGATTGAAATGGGCTTTAAAGCAAGCAAGGCGTGGTATAAAGACGGCGATTATATCGAAGATAACGACGGTAAAAAATACGGCGTTTACGCAGGATATAATTATAAATTTTAATAATTTTCATATTTTGAGGCATTGCACTGCTTTCATAGAGCCTTGATGCTCAGTAGCTTTGCAGAGTGTCAGGTAAGGCTAGCTTCGTCGCAAGGCTTTACTAAGTTTTAGTAGAATCTTGCGACGAGGTTTAAATTATGATGAATTTAACGCCTTTAAATTCAATCCTAAAATTTTAACTTACGGAATTCCGTCGATAAAATTTCATCTCGAGCTTTATCGGCGAAATTCCACTCCTGTGCTTTTGGATAAAATTTCGTTCATTTTAGAGATTAGGTTAAAATTTTAATGACGTCAAAAGAAATTTTAGATAAAATCAACACTTTCATACCAAAATTTTACTCAAAGGATAGAGATGAAGAGTTACGTTACGGGCTTTCCACGTATCGGAGAGCAGCGCGAGTTAAAGAAGGCTTTAGAGAGCTATTGGGCGGGTAAGTGCGATTATGACGCGCTAGAGCGAGTTGCTGCAGAGCTAAAAGATCGCCACATCAAATATCAGCTGGATGCTTGGAGCGGCCTAATTAGCGTAAACGACTTTTCATACTACGATCTGATGCTCGATACCAGCGTGCTTTTCGGCGTGATCCCGCAGCGCTTTGCGGCTCTTTCGGCGCATGAGCAGTATTTTGCGATGGCGCGCGGCAGTAAAGACGCAGTCGCGATGGAGATGACGAAGTGGTTTAACACAAACTACCACTATATCGTGCCCGAGATCTCGGCGTATACGGAATTTAGCCTAAATCCTAGTAAAATTTTAAGCGAGTACAAGGCCGCGAAGAATAACGATTTTAAGGATTCCTGCGCGCTAAAGATAAATTTAATCGGACCTATTACTTACTTGGCGCTTAGCAAATCAAGCGACAAAAGCGATCCACTCGCGCATTTAGATGCCCTTGCCGCGAAATATGAGGAGCTGCTAAAGCTTCTTAGCGAGCTTGATAGCGAGGTCGTGGTTCAGATCGACGAGCCGATTTTTGTGACAGATCGCGCGGCTGAGCTAGCGCCGAAGATCGTGCCTGTTTATCAGCGCCTAAGCAAGGTCGCAAGCAACGTAAAAATCATCTTTATGACCTACTTTGAGCACGCGACCGAGGCCGTTAAAGAGATAGTAAAGACTGATGTATGGGCGATCGGGCTTGATTTCGTTTACGCAAGTGAAAAGAATATCAAAAAAGAGCTTCAAATTTTAAAAGACGCCAAGACCGTGCTTTTTGCGGGCGTGATCGACGGGCGCAATATCTGGAAGAGCGATATCGATAAAAAGCTCACTCAGCTAAAAGCCATCGAAGCCTACGTGCCTAAGGGGCGCATCTACGTGGGTACCTCCTGCTCGCTTTTGCATGTGCCTTTTACGCTAAAGTACGAGGACAAACTAAGCGCCGAGATCAAATCGTGGCTAAGTTTCGCGGTCGAAAAGCTAAGCGAAATTTCGATTTTAACCCATCTTTTCTTTGAAATTCCTATGTGCGAGCACGGCATGAAGGCTTACGAGCAGAATCAAAAATCCGCCAAAACTCGTGAGAGCTCGCCGCTCATCCACGACGAGAAGGTCTCTGCGCGCGTGAACTCGCTAAGCAAGCTTGAGCGCACCGATCAATACGAGGATCGCATCAAGGTGCAGAAAAAGGAGCTCGGGTATGGAATTTTACCTACCACTACGATCGGCTCCTTCCCACAGACCGCCGAGCTTCGCCAAGTTCGCAACGCCTACAAAAAGGGCTTAATCAACCGCGAAGCCTACGAGCGCGACATCAAAGCCTACATCGACGACTGCGTCAAATTCCAAGATGAGATCGGTCTGGACGTGCTGGTTCACGGCGAGCCTGAGCGCAACGATATGGTCGAGTATTTCGGCGAGCAGATGAGCGGATATGCGTTTAGCGCCAACGGCTGGGTGCAGAGCTACGGCAGCCGCTGCGTGAAGCCGCCGCTACTTTTCGGCGATGTGAGCCGCCCAAAGCCGATGACCGTGGAATGGATCAAATACGCTCAAAGTCGCACTAAAAAGATCATGAAAGGCATGCTAACTGGCCCGGTGACGATGATGAACTGGAGCTTCGTGCGCGACGATAAGCCTCGCGATCAGATAGTAAAACAGCTCGCACTTGCGATTTTTGATGAAATTTCGGATCTGCAAGACGCGGGTATCAAGATCGTTCAGGTAGATGAAGCGGCGTTTAAAGAGGGCTATCCGCTTAGATCGGAAAATATTCCTGCATACGAAAAATTTGCCGTTAGTGCCTTTAAGCTCGCCGTCAGCGCCGCAAGCGCTCACACGCAGATCCATACGCATATGTGCTATTCGGAGTTTAACGACATCATCAAGACGATCGAGGCGATGGACGCCGACGTAATCAGCATCGAAACCGCTCGCAGCGGCAATGAGCTGCTTAAAATTTTTAGATCGGTCGGCTACAAGCAGGAGGTCGGCCCCGGCGTTTACGACATCCACAGCCCGCGAATTCCTAGCGTACATGAGCTCGTAAGCCAGATCCGCGCGCTGCTTGAGGTGCTTCCGAAAGAGCAGCTGTGGATCAACCCGGACTGCGGTCTAAAAACCCGCAAATGGGAGGAGGTCCGCCCTAGCCTAAAAAATATGGTTGAGGCGGTAAAAATTATCCGCACGGAAGCATAAATCTAGCGCAAAAAAGACTTTGCTACCGGGCAAAATTCCACCCGGCAGCCGTTTTGCGATAGAATTATGTGGAACGTTTATTTCGAGTATGGATTGTTAAAACAGCTGTGCGAAATTTTACTTCGAGCGAGTATTAAAAGGTAGTATGAAATTTCACCGCGTCTGCTTGGCAAGCATATTTGATAGCTACTAAGTAATACGGCGATGTGAAATTTTGTGCGAGATTTACGGATTTCTCAGTTGGGCATGCGCGGGATCTTTTTAAAATGCGGCGTAAAATTTCATCTCGACTGCTAGCTTAGGATTTCATCGCAACCGCTCGTTTGATTGAGGTGCGGAGTATAAATTTTATCGCGATTGCCCTAAAGGCAGGTTGAGGCAAGCGATAAAATTTTAAAATTTTCGCAAACCAGTTCTTGCGCACACAGATCTCTTCGCTAGCCGAATAAAAAACGCTGAAATTTGCAATTTTACGCGGCGTTTCATGAACTGTTCGCACCGCTAAATTAGAATTTCAAAACACGAGCCAAAGCCGGTATCTTTGCGCTAGAAATTTTAAATTGCAAATTAAAATTTACATTATCTCGTTAAAATCGCTGGATTGCGAAGCAAGATTCGGCTCTGCTAGGTTAAATTTCAGCCTAAGTCAAAAATCTATGTAGCCGCATTAAATTTACGACTAATTTCGCCTGGTGAGCCTGAAGTTGCGTCGCATTAAATTCGAGTCTAGAGCCAAAATTTTACGATGCGAAGCTCATTGATTTTAACTTGCGTTTTGTTCGAAAGAGCGAGGCTGGCGCAAGGCGCATTTACGCTGCCACGAAATTTAAAAGAGACTTTATGGCGGCGCAGGTCTGCAATTTTCAGTAAAAATTAAAAGCTATGATTTTGGCTCATAAGGCGCAGCTTTTAGATGGTTTCTATCACGCTTTAAAGTGAGATTTACTTAGTAATTTCGCGCGATAGATTTTAATGGGCGGAATTTTATTATCGCTGCAAAATTTTTGGCTTTTAAAATTTTGCTTTGTAGAATTTTAGCCCTCATAGTTGTGATGAAGTGCGGCTCATCTTATTTCATAAGATTTTAGCGGCATCGCGCGCCTAATTTATATGGCATGATTCCAAAAGGCGCTTATTTTGAAATCCTGCGGGTAGAACCTATGAGACTGCATTTGCGAGCTTTTGTAAGAATTTGATGGCAAACCGCTCAGCGCGTTTAAAAATTTTATTCGTGTGTAGAGCTCTCATTTGCATTTTAAATTTTGCCATTGTGGCGGAATTTTGCTCACGTGGCAAGGGCTCACATGTAAGGTGTCCGTGAATCTAAGGATTTGGACGCTAAATTTATTCGCGCATTTAACAGCGTAATGCCGCACCTGCGCATAAAATATCGTGCTGTAAGCGATTTAAAAAAAGCTTTTTCGCTTCGTATAAATCCCACGCCGTGAGCGTTTAAAAGCCGCAAGAGCTTTAAAAATTTAAATTGGAAAGATTAATGACATTTTTTTCGCCTGAGTTTGTCCTTGCTTTTTTAGCGTTTTTAATCGTTTATTGGACGCTCAAAAATCATATTTTCGCGCAAAAAATTCTGATCCTGCTGGCAAGCTACGGCTTTATGTGCTCCGTAAATCCTCGCTTTGCACTGGTGCTTGCAGCCTATAGCGCTTTCGTATATTTTGCAGGGGTGTGTATCGCTCGCGCCAATCGCGTAGTCGCAAAAACCATACCGCCCGCAAAGCAGTCTTCGCATAAGAAAAAGCTCTCGCGTAAAGCGGCAACCAAGCAGATGGGTGTAACAAAACAAGCTGGCATAGCAAAGCAGGTGCAAAAAGCGGGGTTAGCGAAGCAGATTCCGTTACCCACTGCGAAGGCACGTGCGGTGATGCTTGCGGCAGCTACTGGTGGCTTATTTTTTCTCGCGTTTTTTAAATATTATGGCTACGTCAGGGAGTTTTTCAATGCCGCGCTTGCTGCGCTTCACCTAGGTGCCGTCGATAGCGTGGCGTTTCCGCTTGGAATTTCATATTATGTTTTTATGTCGATCACCTATTTCGTCTCGGTTTATAGGCGCGAATGCGGCGAGCAGGGCTTTTTGAGCTTGGCGTGCTTTTTGGCATTTTTCCCTAGCGTCGTGATGGGTCCTATCGGGCGCGCTAGCGCTGCCAAGGGCGTAGAGCCAGTACTGCCGCAGTTTGATCGCTTCAAGCACTTTGGCAATGCCGATGAAATTTATGTGCTTATAATTTTTGCCTTAGTTAAGATGTTGCTTATTAGCGGCTATTTGGGCGCGTATTATAGCGATGTGATTTCGGGCGTTTACGGCGATGAGCCTGAGTCCTCCGCGGCGCAAATTCTAGCCGCACTGCTGCTTTATGGCGTGGTGCTTTATACGAATTTCAGCGGTTTTATCGATATGGCGCGTGCGCTTGGACTTGCGATGGGCTTTAAGCTGCCACAGAATTTTAATATGCCCTATGCGGCTAAGAATTTAGGCGAGTTTTGGGATTGCTGGCATATCAGCTTATCCACGTTTATACGCGATTATATTTATATCCCGCTTGGCGGCTCGCGCAGGGGTTTTGCGCGCACCTGCGTAAATTTGCTAATTGCGTTTGCGCTATCTGGTATCTGGCACGGCGCGGGATTAAATTTTTTGATTTGGGGGCTTTTGCACGGAGCAGCGCTTGTGTTTTTAAAATGTCTTGCCAAAGTGGGCGTAAAGCCGTTAAATCCGCATTTGGCGCTTTTTTGCACCTATATTTTTGTAAGTTTCGCTTGGATTTTTTTCGCCAATTCCCTTCCGGATGCGGCGGCGATTTTGAGCGCTTTTACCCGCGCGCGAGTTTTCGGAGATATTAGCGAGCTAGCGGTGCTTGCGGTGATTTTAGCGGGGATTTTTGTTTATCCTAAAATTTCAGCTCTTAAAGATACTTTGATCGCGCTTTTTGCCGAGCTGCCGTTTTTACCTAAAGCTCTCGTGCTCGGCATGATCTTCACGCTGATTTTCGCGCTGATGCCAAGCGGAATTCCAAATTTCATCTACGCAGGATTTTAGATGCTTAGGTTTGTTTCGACTCTGCTTTTTGCGCTGTTTTTCTCGGCATTTTTTATGCAAGGCTCGCTGCTTTATTATTTGGAGCAGCGATTTCACGATGACTTTGGGCTGGAAGAATGGCTGCGCCGCTCGCCGTTTCGCGTAGGTGGAGAGATCTACGAAAAGATTGCAAATGGCGCAGATAAGCTTGAGCAGCGTATCAAAGGCGAGGACATTAGCAAGGATGAGGACGCAAGTCCGCATAGCGGAAGAAAAAATTTTAAAAAACCTGCGCAAGATCGTATGGCGGAAAATCAAGCTTTGCAAAGCACGAGGGTGCGAGATCACGATACTTCGCAAAGCGTTAAACCGCAAGATAGCAAGCCGCAAGCTCATGCCGCAAAGAATTCCGCTTTAAATAATTCTGCGCATCATTTAAAGACGCGCGATTCTGCGCAGGAGCCTTACGCACAAAATTCCGCTTCTAAAAATTCTACTTCGCAAAATTCCGTGTCACAAAGCCAGACTACAACAAGCTCTGTGCCGCGCAGCTCCTCTGCGTCGCAAAATCCCGTCACGGCAAGCGCAACCTTGCAAAGCGGCGAAAATTCCGATTCTCAACTCCCTGCTTCGCAGGCTTTGGAGCAGAATTTAACGACGCAAGGCTCCGTGGAGGTTGATGCTAAAATTTCGCTTAGCGACGATGGCAAAATCCGCCTAAATGCAGGCGATGAGGTGCTTTTTATGGGCGATAGTCTGATGCAATACGTGGGTATGAACGCTAAGAAATTTTTTCCGAAGCGAAGCCTGAGAGTGATCGATCTTAGCAAGCAATCGACGGGGCTTGCGAGCAAGAAATCTTTCGACTGGCAAAAGACGCTCGATACTGCACTTAGAGAGAATGGCGGCGTTAAGCTCGTAGTCGTGCTTCTGGGCGCCAACGATGTGTGGGAGTACCGCGCGGGCGGCAAAACTTATGGCATTAAAACGCCGCGCTGGCGGGAGTTTTACGCCTCAAGAGTGCGTGAGATCTACGATACGGCGCACTCGCACGGTGCAGGAGTGCTGTGGCTTGCGATGCCGTGTATGCAAAAGCCGGATTTTGAGGAGAAAACGCAGCTGCTAAATCAAATATATGCCGACGCCAGTATGGCGCTTGGCGGGTATTTTATGCAAACAACCCCGCTGGTGTGCGAAAAAGGCGTCTATAAAACCTATCTGCAAAGCGGCTCCAAGCTCGTGCGCGTGCGCCAAGACGACGGCATTCATATGAGCAAAGAGGGTTGCGAAGCGGTAGCGAAAGAAATTTTATCAAGGATTGAAGTTGAGTAAATTTATAGTGATTTTATTTGCCGCATTATTAGGCGGATGCGCGGCAAACGCAGGCGTCCGCGGCATAAATTCCGCAAATGCAAAAAGCTCTGCGGGCTTTGGAGTGAAATTTTTTGGCGATTCGCATTTAGGAAGCGACGCGCTGATAGATGCTTTCAGACACGGCTTTTTCGTGCAAAACAGCGTCGGCTTCGTGCCTGCGATGATGCCTAAATACCACAAAAGCGAAAATATAGAATTTAAGCAAAGCGGCTTTAATGTGATCTCATCCCGCACCGAGCAAGATCCAGATTTCCCGTTATGCGGAGTGATCGCTACCGGCAAAAAGGGCGCTAATGTGCGACTGGAGCTAAAGCAGCTTAGCGGCGATTTTTACGTCGAAATTTTACATAAATCGGATCAGGGCGGCGAGATTTTTCGCGTGCGCGATGCAAGTGGGCTAAGCGCGTATATTTCGCAAGAAGTGCCGCAGAAATGGGAGTATTCTAAGCTGCGACTTAGATTTCCTATCGAAATTAGATCGCTGCGTGACGGAGCAGAGCTTGGAGGATATAAAATTTACCGCAAAAACGCGCGCTTTGCAGACTCTTGCGCGAGCAACGGCGCGTTTAGCAACCTCTATGAAAAATGGGGCGCAGATGCCTTTGGTAGGGATTTTTCAGGACTTAGATACAATCTCGTAGTTATCGCTTATGGTACAAACGACGCGATGGATCCGAAATTTGACGAGCAAAAATTCTACCAAAGCGTCCGTGGGCTGCTTCGCTCCGTCCGCTCCGCAGCTCCCGGTGCAAAAATCCTGCTTGTAGCGCCGCCGCGAAGCCCTAAAGTGCCAAACGCCTCACGCGCTGCGGAGGTGCTAGCGCATCTAGCGCGAGACGAAGGGGTGATGTTTTACGACATAGCCGGTCTTATGGATGAGGATGGCGGCTGGCGCGGCTGGCGCGAGCGTGGGCTGATCCGCCCTGACGAAATCCACTTGCAAAAAGAGGGCTACGAAAAAATCGGCGCAGCGCTGGCGACGAAATTGCGCGGCAGGCTTTAAAATTAATCTTTAAATTTAGGCGGCTCGCCGTGGAATTTTAAAGTTCGTTGTGAAAATTTACAAAGCTCTTTGTGGAAATTGCACAATCCGCCGCGAAATTTAAATCAGAAGCTGCGGCTTTAAATTTACGCGTCGATAGGCTTGATGCCTGTGCTTTTAAAATATGTCGCCCAAATTTACGCTTTTAATTTGGATTAAATTTATGTGGTTACGGCTAGGGGCAAAAGGTCTGTGCGGTGTGTGCCGCGTAAATTTAGCGCTTCAAATTTCATTCGCACGGGCTGCGGCAAAGCGCGGCGAGTTAAATTTAAGAAAGCAAAAAAGGAGAGGCAGATGATATATCTTTGCGGCGATACACACGGAATAAACGAGATCGGCAAAATCACGAACAAAGCCTTTGCAGGCGGGCTTAGCGCGGATGATTTCGTCATCGTGCTCGGAGATTTTGGGCTGTTTTGGAGCGAGCGGATAGATGAGTTTATGGTGCGCAAAAATATAGAAAGATATTTCCCCGCCGCGCTTCTGTTTATAGACGGCAACCATGAAAATTTCGATATGTTGGACGAGCTGCCGCGCGAGCGGAAATTCGGAGGCACCGTGGGCGTGGGCGGCGAGAATATTTTTTGGCTGCGGCGCGGCGAAATTTACGAGATTGCAGGGCGACAATTTTTGTGTTTCGGCGGCGCGCTTAGCGTCGATAAGGTGCATCGGATACCGGGGCTTAGCTGGTGGGCGCGCGAGATTCCAAGCGAGGAGGAGTTTGCTTGCGCGATGCGAAATGCGCGCGATTTCATCGCTACGGGCGGGCGAATAGACGCGGTGCTAAGCCACACGGCGCCATGGTTTGCGATGAAATTTTTAAAAGAATACCTTTGGTGCGGCAAATGCACTTTCGATAAAACGTCTGAGTATCTGGGGCGGATCTTTGAGCTCGTAAAGCCTGCGCGGTGGTATTTCGGGCACTTTCACGGCGATAAGAAATTCCATGCGCAGGGCTGCGATTTTTATCTCTGCTACGATGAAATTTTAAAATTTGAAGACTAGCCTTAAGCCCGCGGCAGCGAAATTCCAAGCTTTGCAAACGGCGAAATTTCGCCCATAAATTTTAAATGCTGAGGCGCGTGAAATTGAGCCTTTATATTAAAATTTAAGCTAGTTTGGCTACAATGTGGCACTTTTTTTAGAAAGGAATAAAGATGAAGGTTGTAATTACTTATTGTAATTCTTGATCTTATAGACCGCAAGCTCTCCGTGTGAGAGATGAAATAACAAGCGTCTATAAGGATGCAGTTGTCGAGTTGGCCCCTGGTGGCAGCGGAGACTTTCTAGTAGAAGTTGACGGCAGAAAGCTTTTCTTCAATAAAGATTTTGCTAAGCCTCGTTTCCCAAGTGAAGGTGAAATTTTAAATCTAATTAAAGTTGCAGCCTAGCTCAAAGCCCGAAAGTCGGTCGCAAGATTTGCTTTCGGGCGTTTTTATACTCAAATTTCAAATCCGTAAATTTAATCGTAAAACCATCCTAAATTTGCCAGATCGGCGCTACGCAAAATTTAGATAAATGATCTCGCATTTCGGCGAATTCGAAAAGCTATTTTAATCAAAATTTACGCGACGATCGCGGTTTAAATTTTTATCGCTCGGAGTTATAAATTTTAAAAGAAAGAGGAATTTTTGCGAAATTAAAATTTCGCAAAAACAGGGGGGATTATTTATTTGCGCGCTCGATATACTCGCCGCGGACGGTATCTACGCGGATGACCTCGCCTTCGAGCACGTGAAAGGGGATCTGTACCACGGCGCCGGTCTCAAGCGTGGCGGGCTTTTTGTTGCTGCCCTGCGTATCGCCGCGGAAATTCGGCGCAGTCTCTACGATCTTAAGCTCCACTACCTGCGGCACATCCACGCCGATCGCTTTGCCGTTATAAAACATTATATTTACCATCATGCCATCTAGCATCCATTTTTTCGCCTCACCCACATCCTCGTCGCTAATTGCGATCTGTTCGTAACTATCGGTATCCATGAACTGACACGCCTCGCCGTCATCGTAGAGATACTGCATCTCTTTTTCCTCAAGATTCGGCGCTTCGCATTTATCGCCCGCATGGAAGGTCTTTTCAAGCACTTTGCCATCGATGAAAGATTTTATTTTAACGCGCACGAAAGCAGGTCCTTTGCCCGGTTTTACGTGTTGGTATTCTATGATTTTAAACGGGATTCCGTCCACCTCGATTTTTAGACCTTTTTTTAGATCGCCCATTGAATAAGCCATAAATTTCTCCTTAAATTAATGAGGCGCGATTATAACAAATTTTATTTTAAATTGATATAATTGGCGAAATTTTAAGGGGAGGAAAGCTATGAAAAAAATCATCTACATTTTGGCTGCGTGTGCGGCTTTTGCGCTCGGCGCGAATGCGAACGAAGCGGAGTTCGTAAAAAACCTAAAGCAAAGTCTAAATGATAAAAACGCTCAGCTCATCTCGATCGATAAACTAAACTCGCTAAACGGGCTAAATTTGCTGATCGTCCGCTCGGGCGATAAAAAAGAGGCGTTTTTAGCTAGCGACGACGGCAAAAGCCTAGTGGCAATAACTGAGGAGCCTAAGCTTGCGGACGCGGCAGACGTGGCGCTATTTAAGATGAGAACTCAAATTTTAAAGGACGCCAGGGACGCCGCCGCGCTTGAGCTGCTAAAGAGCATAGATCCCGCGAGATTTGCCTATATCGAGTCGTTTGATAAAAATAATCCCTATATGACCTACATCGTGGGCGATCCGGAGTGCCCGTATTGCGCCGAGGAGATGAAAAGGATCACGAAGCATCTTCGCAACAGCAACGTAAAATTGATCTTTGCGCCAGTGCACGGCAAGAGCGCGTTTATCAAATCGGCACTGGTTTTAAAGCAGCTGAAGGCTCTCTCTCCGAGCGATCAAAAGGGCGCGATCGACGTGATCGAGAAATACTATAACAAGGACGCGCAGGTAAGCGATGCGGATGTCTCAAAAGCCGAGCTTGACGCCGTGTATGCGGACACCAAGACACTCTTTTCCAAAGGCGTGATCAAATCAGTCCCATACGTGATCAAGGTGAAAAAATAGTCTAAATTTGAGGAATTTAGGGCGCGAGGTTTGTGTGCGAACAGCGCGAGTTTGCTCGCGGTAGTGCAAGTCGCGCGCAGCACAGCCACCCGCGCGAGCTGAAATTTTATATTGATTGTAACCCGGCAATTCTAAATTTAAAACGATACATCTTCTAAAAGCACGCCCAAGCGATTTGCTTGGGCGTGTAATTATATGCGCTGCCATCGGGCTTTTTTAGCGCGCAGTTCAAAGTAAAATTTTAAAATCATCAAGCGAAAAGAGTAAAATTTTATCGCTTTTTAGGTTGCGCAGCTCGCCGCTAAAGCCGCTTTTGGAAAACAGCGCGAGTAGATCGGGTGCGAGGTGCGCTTTTTCGCATTTGAGCATTAGCTCGTTTAGCACATTTTTTGAAATTTTTCGCTCCTTGTATTTGCACTCGCCTGCGACGCAAAAGCTCTCAAATTTCGCGTAGATATCGATCTCGACCTCTTTGTTCCAGAAGCTTGAAATTTGCGAAATCTCTAAATTTAGATACTTCGCGAGTAGCTCCTTGCTTAAAATTTCAAACCCGAGCCCTGCATAGGCGTTGAAATCCGCTTTGATTAGGCTTAGCACGCGCCCTATTTCGCCACGTCGCAGCGCGGGCAGGTTCGGCTCGATAAATCTAAACCAAAACCTTGCAAAGTTGCTGCTGAAATGGACCTTGTCGGTGATATGGTAGCGGCGCAGCGCGCGCGGGAGGCGGTCGTTTTTGCGCTCTTTTTGCGCCCTTTGCTCGCTTGATTTTTCGGTGATTAAAAACTTCGCGTTTATGAGGTCTGCAGTGATTTTTTGCGCCGTAAACCGCGGCAAGATTTTTGAAATTCCTATTTTTTTGCGGTCGCTTCTAGCGAATTTCATCAGCGCCTTTTTGATCTGCTCTTCGCACTCGCCGCCGAATTTAAAGCGCTCGCCGAGACGTTCAAAGCAGAGTAAAATTTCATTTTCGATCGCTTCGAAAACGTCCGCATAGCCGCTTATACAGCCTATCTCGTCAAATACGAAATGAAACTGCAAAATCGCGTCGATATCGGCATCGCCTAAATTTCGCGCAGTGTCTTTTAACTCGTAAATTTCGCCCTCCTTGCGGGCGTAATTTTAGCGAGTTTGGATATAATTTGCAAAAATTTTGGAGTCGCGCTTTGGATTTTCAAACGATCAAAGAAAACATCATCTTAAAAGAGGGGCTCAAATACTTCGATTTTGCCGCCTCGGGCCTTGCGTATCGCCCTATAGAAGCGGAGATCGAGCGCGTGCTTGCAACATACGCCAACGTCCACTCCGCAGGCGGTGCCAACGCCGAGATCACGAGCGATTACTACGAAAACGCAAGGGCTAAAATCAAAGAGCTTCTAGGTTGCGAGGAGCGATACTACCTGATTTCGTGCGGATTTGGCGCGACTGCGGCGATTAAGAAGCTTTGGGAAATTCTAGGCATCTACCTGCCGCCCGCGACGCGAGATAGGCTCGGCTTGCGGCGCGAGAGCCTAAGCGGGTTGCCGCTTTTCATCATCTCGCCTTTTGAGCATCATTCCGTTGAGATTAGCCTAAGACAGGGGCTTTGCGAGGTCGTACGCGTGCCGCTAGGCGCAGACGGGCTGATGGATTTTTCGCGGCTGGGCGAAATTTTATCCGCAAACAAAGGGCGCGAAATTTACGGCGTACTTACCGCGGCATCGAACGTGACGGGGCTTAAGCTCGATTACAAGCGCGCCTACTTGATGCTAAAAGCGCATGGCGGGCGGCTGTTCGTGGACGCTAGCGCGCTCATCGCGCACGAAAACGTAGATCTCGGCTTTTGCGACGGTATGTTTTTCGGCGCGCACAAGCTCTTAGGCGGCGTAGGCGCTAGCGGGATTTTGGCGGTGCGAAAGGAGCTTTTGCGTGGCGAAGAGCCGACATTCGCTGGAGGCGGCACGATCAAATACGCGGATGCCCTAACGCAGCGCTTTATAATCGATAAGGAGCGCTTGGAAGAGGCGGGCACGCCCGGCATCATCGCGCTGGTGCGAACATACCTCGCTCTAAAGCTTCGCAAAAGCGCGGGGCTAGAGGCGATCAAATCGCGCGAAGAGGCGATCTGCAAGCGCTTCATAAGCGAAATTTCAAAAATCCCCGAGGTTGAAATTTATGGCAATCTCACCGCGCCGCGCGTGCCGATCTTTGCTTTTAATATGCAAGGTCTCGGCGCGGACGCGCTAGCCGGGGTGCTCGGGCAGAAATTTGAGATCCAGACCCGCGCAGGATGCGACTGCGCCGCGCCTTACGGCTTTGATCTGCTCGGCTTGCAGCCCGATACCGAAATGTCGCGCAAACCCGCTTGGGTACGGGCTAGCTTCTCGTTCATCCACGACGAAAGCGACGTGGATTTCTTAGCGGAGGCGCTAAGACAGATCGCTCAGATCCGCGATAAAATCACCTTCGTAGCGGGCAAATATCGCTGCGGCAGCGTAAATTGAGCTCGCAAAATTTTATAACAAGAGCCGCTTTTAAATTTTACGGCGCGGGGTTTTGCGACATAAAATTTTGTCGGTGTAATTTCGCAGCGTAAAATTTTATGGCTTGGAATTTTATGCGCAGCTCGGGTAGCAGATACTCCGTGCCGATTGGGACGTGAAATTCTTTGGCATAAAATTTCGCGACGCGGGATTTTGAAATTTTAAATTGCGGGCTAAATTTTGGCGGTAAATTTTGTGCTGAGGAGTTTTGCGCCGTAAAATTTGATCGGTAAAATTCCGTGCCGCGCGGATAAATTTTAACGCCGATAAATTTTTAAAATTCCTAAATTTCAAAATTTCGCTATTTGAACGAGCTTCGCAAATTTTGTATTTCGTGAACGCATGGAAAATTCTGCGCCGTGGAATTTTAGCCGCAAAATTTTGAAATTTTACAAAGCTGAATTTTGCTCGGCGAAATTCTGCGGCGAGAAATTTTACCGCAGAGCTCGTGGCGGCGAAAATATGCGCCCGCCCGAAAGCTAAATTAAGGCGCGAGCAGTTGCGATAAGAGTGCAAATTTTAAGAGGCGAAATTCTGCGCTGCTAAAAGGCGTAAAATTTCACTAAATTTACTCACCGAATTCCTTCTGCAGCTTATAAACCTTATCGTAATCGACCCCCTCGATGATGCGCGGGCGCGAGGCGTTGAAATCGGCGTTTATCACCGAGCGAGTGGGATCGTACTCGGGTAGGTCGGTTATCTCTAAAATTTCTGCGATCGCGTGGATGAGATCGTCGTTTAAAAACGGCCTGCCTTTGGCTGCTGCGATGCGCGCCCAAAGATCAGCGTTTTGCTCTTTGAACTTATCCGACGCCATGAAAATCAGCGGGATTTCGAGCGTGAAGCGGTTTATGCCGCCGTGGATTAGCTTGCCGCGGTATTGATAAAGGCTCTGGGCGTGGTCGCTGAAATAGACTATCAGCGTGTTGTCGCTTGCAAAAATTTTATAAATTTCACTTACGATAAAATCGTTGTAAGCCACGGTGTTTAGGTAGTGTGCAAGCTCTTTTTTCTGCCCTTCGTCCAGCGGCTCGCGCGAAATATCCGCGGCGCTAAATTTAGCAAAGCTTTTGGGATAGCGAAACTCGTAGCTCGGGTGCGAGCCCATCAGATGAAGGATGAAAAATTTATCCTTTTTCTGCGTACCATTTACCTCTGCGGCGGAGCTTTCATCCTTGCGCGCAAGAGGCGATTTTTTCGCGCCGGATTTGAAATTTCTTATACTCGGAAGCATAACTTCGTCGAGTGAGTAGGCGTATTTGTAAACCGGGATCTGGTTCGTAAAGTCCGAATGATCCGTCATCTGCGCACTCGCGCCGCTTGCGACCGCCCACTGCCCGTAGCGCTCCTGGTTGCTGATCCAAAAGGTTTCGTAGTTTGCGAGCCGCGCGAGATTTACGATGTCGAGGTTGGCGCTCCACGGGCGGTGCTTTTCGCTCTCGTAATTTCCAAAATTTAGCACGTATTTTAGCACATCGTTGGTCTTGGCACCCGGCGAGACGACGTCGCTAAAAGCGATTAGATTTCCGCTTTGCTCAAGCGCTTGTAGATTCGGTGTGGTGGGCAGATAGTAGCCGTATAGGCTCATGAAATTTCGCTGCAGGCTCTCTCCGATGATGAAAACGACGTTTGAGATGCGGTTTGGCGCGGTTTTATGCGAATGCGAGGCGTAAATGCTTTGGTATCCTGCTTGCAGCTCGCGCACGCTTTTAAAATCGGCGCCGAAATAATCCTTCGTAACGAAAGCAAAATTGTAAATCGGAATTTTATTTAGCGCGATTATGATGCTGGCGCGCATTTTCGAGCTTTTGGCTACGTAGCTTTTAAACGCCGCATGCGCAATAAAAACGAGCAAGCTAAGCAAAAAGATTAGCTTTATCGCGCGACATAGCTTCATCCGTGCTCGCTCGCTCACTCTAAGCCTAAGAGCGGCGAAGACGAAGATCAAAAGCGCCAAAAAAGCCGCGATAAGCTTGAAATTTAAAAACGCATGCGCGAACTCGAAGGCCTCCTTAGGCGTCGTTTGCACTAGCGCGTCCAGCGTGCCGTGCGAGTAGGTAAGCTCCAGGCTAAAGATCAAAAAAATCTGAGCGATCGCAAAGACCACGTTTATCGCCAATAGCGCAAAGGCGAGAATTTTATATAGCCTGGCGCTGTAAAAGCTAAGCGCGTAAAGCGCGAAAAAAAGTATCGTCACGCCGCAGATCGCAGACGCCACGAAAAACAGCGCCTGCGCAGAGAGCAGCTCGCCGCCACGCGCGATAAGAAGCAACCCGAGCGCTAAATTTAATACCAAAACTAGCGTGTACGCGTTTAGCACCGCGCCGTCAAATACCGATAGGAGGCTGAATCTGTCTTTTAAAAATGCGCCGATATTTTTTACGAGGCTCATGAAATTCCTTTGATGATTGCGTTTAAAAAACGAAGATGAAAAAGACGATGCCGATTAGAATTCTATAAATTCCAAACGGGATGAAATCAAACTTCGAAACGAAGCTTAGAAATAGCTTGATCGCCGCAAGCGCCACGACGAACGCCACTACCCCGCCTATGAGAAAGGTCGTGATATTGTCGGAGTTTTGCGCGAAGGTGTCTAAATTTTTATAGGTGTCGTAAAAGGTCGCCGCAAACATCGTAGGGATCGCGAGTAGGAAGCTAAAGCGCGCGGCTAAGTTTCTGCTTAGCCCGCACAAAAGCCCTGCGATGATGGTAGCGCCGCTGCGCGAAGTGCCCGGCACCATCGCAAAACATTGCGAAAGCCCGATGATAAAGGCCTGAACATATGAAATTTGATCCAGATGCTCTAGCTCGCTTTCTCTAGGGCGCGCCTTGCGAAAGAGCTCGACTGCGATAAAAATAATGCCCCAGCCGATCAGCGCGTAGGCGACGGTCTGCGGTGCAAAGAGCGATTTGATGCTTTTATAGAGTAAAAAGCCGATCGCGGCTGTAGGGATGAAGCCCACGACGAGCTTGCACCAGAGCTTGAAATCAACTAAAAGCCGCTTGTAAAACATCGCCACGACCGCTAGGATCGAGCCTAGCTGGATAACGACCTCGAAGCATTTAAGCGTGTCGGTTTGCTGCAAGCCCATCAGTTTCGCAGCTAGGATCATGTGCCCGGTCGAGCTTACGGGCAGAAATTCCGTCAGCCCTTCGACGATGCCTAAAATCACGGCGTCAAATATATTCATCCATTTTTTCCTTTAAATTTGCTAAATTCTGTGTGATCGAAGCGGGCCTGTAGATCGCCTCTACCATCGCGATATAATCGGGCTTGAGGGCTAAAATTTCATTTAAATTTTCTAAGCTGATCCCGCCGATTACGGCGATTGGGAGGTTTAAAGATTTTCGCGCCTCTTGCACGAGCGCATCGGGGCAAAGCGGCGCATCAGGCTTTGTCTTGCCGCGCCTTAGCGAGCCGAAGGCTACATAGCTAGCACCCTGCGCTTCGGCCTTTTGCGCGCGAGCAAGATCAGCGTAGCAGCTAACGCCGATGATCTTATCCGCACCTAAAAACTCGCGCACCTGCGCCGTCTCGCCGTCGTCCTTTCCGATATGCACGCCGTGCGCGCCGAGCTTTTTGGCGAGCGCCGCATCGTCGTTTATGATGAGTTTGGCGCCGTAATCTTCGCAAAGACCGATGAGAGAGCGGATTAAAGTTTCATCCTGCGCGGCGAGCTTGCTGCGATATTGCACGAGCTTTACGCCGCAGCGCAAAATTTCATCTATCTGCGAAAAGATAGTTTGCGGCGGCGTTAAGGTATCGTCGCTAAGCGCGTAAATTTCGCTCATCTATCTTTTTTCGGCATCGGCACGCCGTTTAAAATGCAGTTAGTAACGTCCCAAAATTTCGCGCTATACATTCCGCGCTTGGCCTCTTTGGCTTCCTCGGCAGCTTTTAAAAGAAGTTCGCTATCGTCGGTTATCGGCACGGCAAACCCTGCTGCCACTAGGTCCAATCGCAGATTACTTTTAGGATCGCTTACGTCGCAAACATAGGCGTCGTTGCCGCGATCGATTAAATTTACATAGTAGCGCTTGCCGGGTTTTATCACAGACTCGAGAGCTTTTTTATATTCTTTATCGAATTTCCTTAGCTCCTTAGTATCCGTTATGCACCTAGAAGCACCAGCGGCGATTATATTTAAATTTTTTAAGTCGCAGGGGAAGAAGCGATCTTTTTGAGCCTTTCTAAAGGTAAAAACAAAGGTTCTGCCGTCATCGCCAAGACCTGCAAACGCAGCGATGCCGTATCTGTCTTTTTGCTCCGCAAAACCATGCGTGCAGAGCAAAATCGCAAGTGCTAAAAATATCTTTTTCATAGGATCCCTCTTAGGCGGCGCAAATTCTATGAGAGGAATTTGCGCCTAAATTTTTCGGATTATTTTAAATTATACTTCTCCAAAAGCTTTTCGTAGCTTCCGTCCTTTTTCATCTCCTCAAGCGCCGCGTTAAATTTAGCGAGCAGCTCGGGATACTTGCCCTTATCGAATGCGATCGAAAAGCCCTCGCTGCCGTCGGATTCTTTAAAAAATGCGGTTAGATCGTCGTTTTTCTTAAGATATTCATAGCCCACGGATGAATCCACGCAAAGTGCGTCAATCTTTTTGTTCTTCAGCGACATAACGGCTACGAAGACGTTCTCCGTGGCGCTAACCTCGGCGCCTTTGATGTCTCTGATCGCAAGCTCCTGAATAGTGCCTAGCTGCGCGGCAAGGCGCTTACCCTGCAGATCCGCCTTGGAATTTAACGAGCTATCGTCCTTACGCTTGACATATAAATTTTCGACCTTGTAGTAAGGATTTGTGAAATCGATCGCCTTTTTGCGAGCCGGCGTCGCGCTCATACCCGAGGCGATCATATCGATCTTGCCGCTTTTAATCGCAGGGATCAGCCCGTCAAAGCTCATATTTAAAATTTCATATTTAACCCCCGCGCGCTTGGCAAGCTCGGCTACCAGATCCATATCAAAGCCGGTAACCTTCGAGTTTTCATCCACGAACTCAAACGGCGGATACTCGGCGTTTGTACCTACGATGAGCGTATCTTTGGTGATGTCTTTAGCGACTAGCGAACCGCAAAGCAAAGCGCTCGCAACTAAAAATCTCATAAATTTTTTCATTTCCCTCTCCTTTAGTGGTTTAAAATTTTATTTAAAAATTCTTTCAATCTCGGATTTTGCGGATTTTCAAATACGTTTTTAGGCGTATCATCCACAGCGATCTTGCCGTCCTCCATAAAAAAAATCCTATTTGCGACATTGCGTGCAAAGCCCATCTCATGCGTTACCACAAGCATCGTAATGCCCTCTTTGGCGACCTCTTTCATTATGCTTAAGACCTCGCCGATCATCTCTGGATCTAATGCCGAGGTGGGCTCGTCGAATAAAATCACATCCGGATTTACCGCCAAACTTCTAGCGATTGCGATGCGTTGCTTTTGCCCGCCGCTAAGCTTATGCGGATAAGTATAGGCCTTATCACTAAGGCCGACTTTTTGCAGCAGCTCCTCTGCTTTTGCGTAGGCTTGTTCTTTGGTATAGATCCCCGCTTTTATGGGCGCTAGAGTTAAATTTTCTAATACGTTTTTATTTGCAAAGAGGTTGAAATGCTGAAACACCATACTAACTTTGCGGCGAATTTTATTAATATCAGTGCGCTTATCGGTAATATCCTCGCCGTCTATTTTAATAGTGCCGCCGCTTGGAATTTCAAGCAGATTTAAGCAGCGCAAAAAGGTTGATTTACCGCCGCCACTTGGACCGATGATCGCTACGATGTCGCCTTTATTTATGGTCTTTGAAATTCCTTTTAGCACCGATAAATTGCCGTAGGATTTGGTTAAATTTAATATTTCAATCATTGCGGTTTAGCCTACTTTCTAGCATTTTTACTAAAAACGAGAAAAATTTCACGCTTGCATAGTAAAGCACTGCTGCAAAAAGTATCGGCTGGACGGTATAAAGCGCCGCCTGCATGCTTTTTGAAAAGAACGTAAGATCGGTGATTGCTACGAGGCCCACGACCGAGGTTTCTTTAAAAAGGCTAATAAACTCATTCGCAAGCGCGGGCAGGATGTTTTTTATCGCCTGCGGAAAGACGATCTCTTTCATCGCCGTGCCGTAGCCTAGCCCCATCGCGCGCGCAGCTTCCATCTGGCCGCGATCGACGCTATTTATACCGCTGCGCACGATCTCTGCGACGTAGGCGGAGCTATTAAGCCCCAGCGCGAAGATCGCAGCTGCGATATTATTACTCCACGTAGCAAATATAATAAACACGAACACCATCAGCTGGATAACGATTGGAGTTCCGCGGATGATGTCTACGTATTCGTCTATAATGAAGCTTAAAAATTTATTGTTTAGAAATTTTAAAAATGCCAGCATAAATCCTAATGCGATACCGATCACAATGCCGCCGGAGGTCAAAATAAGAGTGATGCCGTAGCTTTTGGCGTATGAAATTTTTTGCGCTTCGCTCAGTTCAGGATAGGTGAAATAAAGCCCCACGGCGATTACAGCCAAAACAAATACGACCTTTAAAATTTTCTCGTTCAACCAAGGCGCCTTTTTCTTAAAATTTAAACGGCAAGAATACTAAAATTTCGTTAAAATCTGGCTAAATTCCGAAAGTAAAATTTTATTTGAAATAGAGTAAAATTAGCTTTTTTAAAAGGAGGCAACGATGAGCTTTTGGACCTATTGCGCAATCGCGATATATTTCGGCGCGCTTATTTTTATAGGTAGGTATTATTATGACAAGAATGCGAGCTTAAGCGAGTATCTGCTCGATAATCGCCGCCTAGGGCCATTCGTAACGGCGCTTAGCGCGGGCGCTAGCGATATGAGCGGCTGGATGCTTTTGGGAGTGCCGGGGGCGATGTTTGCGACAGGAATTTGCAATATCTGGATAGCCCTAGGACTTTGCGTGGGCGCGTGGTGCAACTACAAATTTCTTGCAAAAAGGCTTAGAATTTACACCGAGGTAGCAAGCGACAGCGTTACGATCCCGGATTTTTTAGAAAACCGCTTTAAAGACCGCACCAAGACGCTTCGCATCATCTCGGGGCTTTTGATCATCATATTTTTTACGCTCTATGTTAGCAGCGGCATCATCGCGGGCGGCAAGACCTTTGAGAGCTTTTTCGGACTAAATTTCACCTACGGCGCGATCGCTACGATCTTAATCGTCGTGTTTTATACCTTTTTCGGCGGATTTAAGGCCGTCGCGATCACCGACGCGTTTCAGGGGGCGCTGATGTTTGCGGTGCTTATTTTAATCCCTCTGTTTTCTTACCGCGCGCTGCAGATCCCTGCGGACAGCTCCTTTTTAGCGCAGGTGCGGCTATACGGCGCGAGCCACCTCGATCTATTTTACAATCAAAGCTTCTTGGGCGTTTTGGGTCTGCTTGCTTGGGGGCTCGGATACTTCGGGCAGCCGCACATCATCGTGCGCTTTATGGCGATTAGAAGCTCGCGCGAGCTTGATAGCGCGCGCCGCATCGGAATTTCGTGGATGGTGCTAGGGCTAGTAGGCGCGATGCTTAGCGGTCTTATCGGCTTTGTGTATTTTTCGCAAAAAGGTCTTAGCATAGACGATCCCGAAAAAATTTTCCTAGAGCTCGGTAAAATTTTCTTTCATCCATTCATCCTAGGCGTCATAATCTCTGCGGTGCTGGCGGCGATTATGAGCACTATCTCAAGCCAGCTTTTGGTAAGCGCGAGTGCCGTTACGAAGGATTTTATCTTCGCGTTTTATAAAAAAGAGGTGAGCGAGCGCACGCAGACGCTAAGTAGCCGCATCGCCGTCGTGATCATCGCCGCGGTCGCCGCGATTTTGGCATTCGGCTCAAACGATACGGTGCTAAACGTCGTCGGAAACGCTTGGGCGGGATTTGGCGCGAGCTTTGGAGCGGTGCTGCTTTTCAGCCTGTATTCTAAAAAAATGAGCGCTCTCTCGGCTTTGGTGGGTATGCTCGTAGGCGGTATCACGGTTATTTGCTGGATATTATCGGGGCTTTCGGCGATCGTTTACGAGCTGCTGCCGGGCTTTTGCTTTTCGGCACTTGCGATACTGCTCGTAAATCGCTACAACTCCGTGCTAGATAAGATGGCGGATGAGCCTAATGCCGCGCAAATTTCGCAGGAATTTGAAAAGATGAAGGAGCAAAGTTTAAGGGGCAAAGATGGCTAACGTAAAGTGCCCGCACTGCGGCTCTTTGATCGATATAGACGAGGCACTGCAACGCGATATCAAGGCTAAATTTGAAGATGAAATTTTGCAGCAGAAGCGAAAGTGGCAGCAGCAGCAAAACGAAGCTACGCTTAAATTTGAAGCCGAGATCGCCGCTAAGCGCGAGGAGTACGCGAAGCATCTAGCGCAGCTGCAAGCGAAGGAAAACGCCTTCGAGCAGCGCGTAAAAGCGGCGACCGATTCCGCGCTCAACAGCGAGCGGGAGAAAATTTTAGCGCTCGCAAAATCTCAAATCGAGAGCGAAAACGCGGCGAAATTTGAAATTTTACAAAAGGAGCTGCAAGAAAAATCGCAAAGAATTTCCGAGCTAAATTTAATAAAGGCCGAGATGGAGGCGCAAAAGCGTAAATTTAGCGAGCTTGAAGCTGAGAATAAAGCCAAATCAGAAATCGAGCTAACCAACCGCGTAAACCAAGAGCGCGAGCGGCTTTCGAAGCAAATTTCGCAGGAAAACGAGCTGAAATTCCGCCAAAAAGATGAGCAGATCCAAAGCCTAATTGGCCAAATAAACGAGCTCAAGCGCCGCTCGGAAGTGGGTTCGCAGCAGCTGCAAGGCGAGGTGCAGGAGCTTGCGCTACAGGAGTATCTGCGGCTAAATTTTCCTTTGGACGAGATAGATGAGGTCAAAAAGGGCGCGCGCGGCGCAGACTGCGTGCAGATAGTGCATACGAGGGAGTTTGCGGGCTGCGGTAAAATTTTATACGAGAGCAAGCGCACGAAAAGCTTCGAGCCTAAATGGATCGACAAACTCAAAGACGATATGATAGGCGAGGGCGCGCAGATCGGCGTTATCGTCACCGAGCAGATGCCGCCTCACAGCCCTAGGCTGCACCAAGCGCCGAGCGATGCTAGCATCTGGATCTGTTCGTTTGAGGAATTTAAGGGGCTTTGCGCCGTCTTGCGCGAACATGTCGTGGCGCTTGCGTTTGCCAAAAGATCGGGGCAAAATCAAGATAGCAAAACGGCGATGCTCTACGACTATCTGACCTCGCCCGAGTTTGCCAACCAGATAAAGACGATCGTCTCGGCATTTGTCGGCATGCAAGAGAACCTAAATAAGGAGCGCAACGCGATGGAGCGCATCTGGAAACAGCGTGAAAAACAGATCGCACGTGCGCGAGACGGTGCGATCGCGATGCACGCAAGCATCAGAAGCATCGCAGGAAGCGGCGTAGCGCAGCTGGAGGACGTCGATGAAATTTTAAGCCTCGAGGCGATCGCGGCAGAGAGCGAAGCGGAGGATTAGGCTAGCATCGGCTCAGATAGGCTCGGCTCTGCGCGGCGCGAAGCTAGAATTTGCATAGTAGCATAACGCCAGGCTTCGAGACGGCGTGAGATTAAAATTTTGTAAAATAAATGCGGTAGCGTCTATGGTAGAGCGGCATTAGAAGTTTGCAAAGTAGTGCGACGCTAGGCTTTTGAAATTTTGCAGCGTGATAATTTTTGCGAAGCAACGTATATGCAGAATTTTAAGGGCGCGAGTAAAAAATCCGCTAGTAACGTGCCGCGAGATTTTGCCGCGCACGGATTTGTCAAGCTTTGAGACTTAGCAAGCGATACAATCCCGCTTTTCAAGCGTGAAATTTTGCCGTTTTTGAATACGGCGTCGCCGTACCGGTTTTAGTTAAACTTTGTGCCGTAGGGTTTTTTGGAATTTGTTACAAGCTCTTCGCTAAAGTTCGTCTTAAGGGCTTCCGTTAAAATTTATGCTGCGAAACTTCGCGCCAAATTTAAAGGTAAGACCTTCCCATCAAAGCTCGCGTCAAAATCCATATCAAAATTCGTGGCAGAATTTTAAAATTTCGCTTTACCGCGCTATGAAAATTTTAAAATTTCAATTCGTAAATTT
>UQCL01000033.1 GCA_900539505.1 uncultured Campylobacter sp.
TAGTCTCGTGGGCTCGGAGATGTGTATAAGAGACAGAAATAGCACTGCGCCGTAAGAATACAATTTAAGCGGCCGGTAGCGCGCTCAAGGCCCAAAAAAAGCTAGCCGGATAGCAAAGCCGCACAAGATGGAGCTTGTCTCCAAAAGGACGATAAGCGTTGCGAGCCGTATCGCTAAATGCGCCTAGCTACGCCGCCAAAACGGCGCCCCGCCCGAAACTCAAATCGGCGCACCGCAAAACGTCCCGCACCGGTGCGCCCAAAGAGCGGATTGAGCAAATTTTAAAATTTCGCCCCTTTTTCTCCGCTTCCAGCAAAAGCCGCATCGATTTAAAATTTTAACGCGCCGAGGACGGACATATTCGCCGCCAGTTCGGCCGCTGCAAAATTTGCGATAACCAAAATCTACAAGCGGCGCCGAAACGGGCGCGACAAAGCCTGTGGCAAGAAAACCAATAGGCGGGGCGGGGCGCTTGCTTCGTAAAACTGCGGCGGGCTGATTGTCGAGGAGCCCGCTTGAAGTAGCGTTTTAAGCCGCCGCGCAAAAAAAAGATGAAATTTTATCTTTTCGCGCATGATGATTTGCGCCGCATCTATAAGCGAATAAAGCTCGCAGGCTCTTAACAATCGGCAGCGCTGCCGCTACGCCGCTTAAATCGGTGCGGATCTAAAATTTTATAAATTAAAATTCCATGCCGCGGACAATTCAAAATTTCGCGCTTCGAATGATCCGTAAATTCCGTGCCTCGGACTGCGGCGATTATATCTTAGCACTCCCAGCGATGCTTTTTCATACGGACGCGCTCGCCTCTAAATTCCACGCCTTCGGCTTCTAACAGTTCGCGCTGAGCCGCAAAGCTCGCCGCCAAGGCGCCCGCGTGATTTACGACGCGGTGACACGGATAGTCGCCGTAGAGCTCCGCCTGCGAGAGCACGCGCCCCACGAGCCGCGAGTGAGCGGGCAGCCCGATCAGGCGCGCGATCTGTCCGTAGCTAGCGACCCTGCCTGCGGGGATCTCCTCCACAAGGGTAAAATTTCATAGATCAAATTTTGCGTCAAAACCATGGCGCAATTATACTCTTTCGCGTTTAAATTTAGGCGAAATTTCACTAAATTTTACGACGCAGCGCCTCGACGAATTCGAAATTTAATAGTTTTAAAATTTTACCTTGCCGAGGCCTTTAGGCGAGCAAAATTTAAACCGAATATTCAGTCTCTCTTTATATGTAAAGGAATATAATTTCAAAACAGATATCAACTTTGATTAAAGGAGAAAAGATGCAAAATCAAAGACGAGACCTACTAAAGGTAGCCGCTTTGGCGGCGGGTGCTGCGATGCTCAGTACGAGCGAACTAGCTGCGAGCGAAAAGGCGTTTAAACTCTCAAAGCGCGATCATAGCAAGCAAAGAGCGCTGCTACTCTCAAGCTCGGGCTACAAAGACACGAAGTATCTATCGCACGCGGTGTCGTGGATCGGTAAATTTGCGCAGGAGAACAACCTCGCGGGCAAAAAGATCGTTTTCATCCCTTACGCGAGCCTGCGCAGGAGCTACGACGAATATGAAAAGCGCGTCAAAGAGGCGCTTGCGAGTTTAAATTTAAACATAGTCGGCGTCCATCACGCTAAAAACGCCGCGAAGGAGGTCGCGAGCGCGGATTGCATATTCGTAGGCGGCGGCAACACCTTCAAGCTCGTGCACGATATGTACGAAAACGAGCTCATCGCTCTGATTAGCAAAATGGTCGAGGACGGCACGCCGTATATCGGCTGGAGCGCGGGCTCGAACGTCGCGGGCGCTACGATGATGACGACGAACGATATGCCGATCATCGAGCCTGAGTCGTTTAATACATTCAACATCTTCCCGCACCAGATCAATCCACACTTCATCTCGGGCAAGCCCGTGGGGCACAACGGCGAGAGCAGAGAGGAGAGGCTGGAGGAATTTTTGATCGCTAATCAAAAATCGACCGTTTATGCGATGCCGGAGGGTACGGCGTTTTGGCTAGAGGGCGAGAAGGCGACCGTGCTCGGACCTGTTGCGGTGCTTAAGATGAACTATAAGCAAAAGGTTAAGTTGATCGAGCCGGGCAGCTCGTTTAAGTATTGATCGCACCCGCTTAAATTTAACCGATAGATGCGCCAGGCGACACCGCTCGTTTGAATGCGCAAATCGGTTAAATTTTTAATTGCGGCGCTCGGCTAAATTCGGGCGCCGCTTTTTAAATTTACGCGGCAAAGCGCGCTTTGCTTATGCGGACGCACGATCAAAAGATAAGCATCGATTAAAAGCGGCGTGCGACCCCTGAAGCCATAAAGAGTAAAATTTAAAACGCAGATAAAATGCCCCGCGTCCGCCTTCTTATGCCTCTTTTACCTCATATATCGCGTAGATGTCCTTGTGCAGACTGCGGCGGGACGGTCTATTTGCAAAAAGAGCGCCTATGGCGCCGCCAAAGCAGGTTCGAGTAACCGCCGAAACTTAACCGACCTGAGGCAAAGCTTAAAATTTTTTATTTCGCTGGAATCGCCGCAAGAGCCCGAATTGCCTGCAAAGATATTTTACGACGATATGTATCGAAGCATCATAGAAGGCACGGGCGAGCAGAAACGTAAGAAGCTATAGAGATGATCGCGCTGCGGCTCGTCGCAAAAAATCCGGGCGCGGCTACTTGGGAAAATTTTCTCCGGAAATAAACTAGAAAACGACGAAGCGATCGGTCGCGGGCTTAGCTGCGGCGCTTCTTTTTACAAAGATTATTTTTACGCGAAGCGCTGCGTGGACGGTAAAATTTTGAAATTTGATCCGAACAACGACAAACTGCCAAATATTACGACGCCGTAAACGGGCGGCATCGATAGCGCGAGCAAAGGGCGGTGTCCAAGCTAGGCGGTGTCGACAAATTTTAAAAACGGATAATGCGAGCGGCGGGTCTAAATTTCAACGCGACTTTAAATTTATGCGGTCTGAATTTATACGGCCTCAAGGGCTTGCGGCGTAAAATTTTAACTCCAAACGGCGCGCGTGAATTTAATAAAATTTGCCTCTGAAATTTAGCAAAATCGTTGACTTATAAAATTCGCCGTTAAAATTTTTAAAAGCAGCGGCTTTAAATTTAGCGGCACGCGATTTTACGGATTCGTTCGCGGATCTGCCGCGCAAATTTAATAAAATTTTACGCTCTCGCCGCCCCTATAGAGCTCAAAAACCCTATCCGATACGTAAATTTTAAATGTGTAGCCGCCCGCTTTCACCTCCCGCCGCGGCGCTAGCTTTTTGATAAATCTTACCAGCCTTTCATAAAATTTTATAAAATTTTCGCCCTTTTTGACGAGCTCGCCCGCCTCGTCGTAATAATCGCTCATCATATAAACCCTACCGCTTCTTGCTTTTTTATCCGGTAAATTTACGACGCCGCCGTCAAATTCGATGATCTCGCACCTCGAAACGCTGCAGTGATCAAATTCGCGGCCCATGTGTTCATTAAAAACTCGCTCGATCTTTGGCGGCGAAAAACCATCCTTTGTAAAATGGCATTTCAGCCAGCCGTTTTGCGCGCTTCGAAACTTATCAAAATCGTCGCTAAAAACGATCTCTCCGCTTTGGTCAAACATAAATTTCCCGCCCTCGCGCTTGATAAAATCTAAAATTTCAAGCTCGGTTTGCCTATCTATGTAAAAATTTATCTGCCGTCCCATTCGCCGCTCCCGCATTAAATTTGCCGAATTTTACCATAATTCGGCCGCCCTCTTGCGGCGCAAACGATCCTTTTTCACTGCCTTATTACAGCACTGACGAGCCTGAGCGGCGGCGCATAAATTAGCAAGATGAGGCGCGGAATTTCCGTCCGATTTGCAAAGCTCGGGTTTGAGCTTAAATTTAAAAATCCGCGTCGTCGCCGTAAGCTGAAATTTTGCGCGATTGTTTTAAAATACGTTTAAAATTTTAAGGAGAGCTCATGGCATTTTCAGATTTTTTCAAAAAAGGCGGCAAAAATAGCGCAAACACCGCGAAGATCGGCAAGACCGCGCAGGAGCGCAAGGATATAAGCATCGAAATTTTAAAATCCCAAGGCGTGCCGTATATAGATCATCTGCCGCTGCGATACGAGACGAGAGAGATCACTCCGCGCGAAAAAGACGAGGTCATCGCCCGCGCGATCTGCTCGTACGCGGCGATAATGTGCGCCTGCTCGATCAGAGACGAGGGCAAGCTCGCGGATGAGGATAAGCAGGGCGTACAGGGCTTTCTAGATAACCGCTACGGCTGCATAGACAAGCTCACGCGTATGGAGCGCCGCGTCACACAGGGCGAGGCAAGCCGCGACGAGGCCGTAAATATGGGCTGGAAATATGAGTCGCTGTGGGCGCTGATGTGGGCCATGGGGCTCGTGGAGGAGCTTAGCTTTCCAAAGGGTATCTGCGACTGCGCCTTTGTGATGGACACCTTTAGCGGCGGCGATTTCTCGGCACGCGTGAAACTACGCGACATGGATGAAATTTTGCAGGCGCTCGATCTCATCTACCGCTACCACTGGGCGTGCGTCAATGCCCGCGTGCACGGCTCAGACTGCGCGGGGCTCGACGAAGAGATCGTGATGGAGAGGCGCGGCGGGCTAGAGTGGCTGTGCTGCAAGGGTGCGGAGAACGATAATCTAACGGATGAGTATAATGCGTGGGATTATCCGGACTTGAACACTTAGCGGCCCCTCTTTTCCCTTTATGCGTAGTTGAAAATTTCGCCGAATTTCAGTCGCGTATTATAATATACGCTCCTTCATTCGGCTCATTTCCGCCTCATCTAAAGAAAAAATACTGCACCTTATCTTTGCGCGTGTTGTCTTATTTTGCTATACGTCGTTGCGTCTAAAATTTGCTCGGTCGCATATTTACATACACGCTCCACCCGTAAATTTTCATCCGCGCCTTGTTTAGCTCCGCGGCACCGCCGCTTACACTCCTTCTTTATACTCAAATTTAGAAACTATTTTTGCGTTGTTGTACCCACAACTGCAAGCATAAGTCATACTGGGATCGGAATTTTAAAATTTAAAACCCCGATCGCGCGCTGTTTTTCTAAATCCAAACAAAATATGTGCCTATGGATCGAAAAGCATACCGAATATGAGATAAATTTATAAATTGATTGAGGATTGAAATTTTAAAATTCTATTGCGAACCGCGCAAGAAATATCGCAAACGCGATTCGCCGAAATTTAAAACATAGCCTGCCAAATTTCAGGGCGCCGTGGAATTTTAGAATTTAAAGTTGCGGGCGAGCAAGGCGCCCGTCCGCGTATTTTAAGCCCACTAAATTTAAGCAAGCATGTCTGCGCCGCAGACCTAAAAATTGCATCAGCCCTGTGTCGCAGCGCTCCCGCTCGCAAACGCCGCCGCATTCAGCGCCGCGTCGTAATCGGGCTCATCTACGATGTCGTCCGTGATCTGCTTGTAGGCGATCTTGCCTGCGGTGTCCACGACGAAAACCGCGCGACACGTTAGCCCCGCAAGCGCGCCGTCTGCGATCAGCACGCCGTATGCACGCGCAAACTCCTTATCGCGAAAATCACTTAGGGCGCGTAAATTTTTGATCCCCTCGGTCGAACAAAATCTGCCCGCGGCAAACGGCAGATCCATCGAGACCACGAAAACCTCGGTATTTTTTATGCTCGCGGCGCGCTCGTTAAATTTGCGCGTCTCGGTCGCGCACACGTCCGTATCCAGGGACGGCACGGCGATGATGACCTGCGCCTTGCCCGTGCCGCCGCCGACTTTGACCTCGCTAAGATCGGCAGCGACCAAGCCGACTACCGGCGCCCTATCTCCAAGCTTAAGCTCGCTGCCCGAAAGGCTAACGCTTACGCCTTGTAATTTGGTTTGTTGCATGATTTTCCTTTGTTTTGAAATTTAAAACGGGCGCATTATAAGCCCGCGAAAGCAAACGCCTGCTAAATCCGAAAACAAGGTGAACTCAGGCGCTAGTTCAGCTTATATGATCGGCTCATAAGCCGCCGCCGCACTAGGATAAAATTTTACGGCATAAAGCGGCGGCAAAATTTAAATCCCGCCTGCGGAAAATACCGCGACATGTATAAAGCACTGATGGATCGCAATCCGATATAAGTCTATGATAGCGCTCTGCCTTAAGGCTACGGTCAAAAGTGAAATTTAGCCCGCTTGCGATCCCGCTTGCGGCGACTTTGTCCGTGAATATAAATCAAAGCGCTATAGCGACATGAGTACTTTCTCTGCGAAAGAAAGAAATCTCTAGTAAAACGATAGGCGCGACGTCTTGGACATACTTTAAGTTACGGCTTTAGATTTTTAAATTTAATTGAAATTTTTTAATCTAAATTTGCAATCTACAGAAATTAAAATTTATGGGTTGAAATTTTATTTGAAGCTAGAGTGTGAGTTAAAATTTCGGCTTGTAAAGCAGGTTAAATTTAAGCGCCTTTTAAAATTTAAAGAAACGCCGGGGGTTGGCGATAAAGCTATCGCCACACCCTAGCGCTCTTTAAGCTTAGCCGTTGCGCTTTTTAATGATCTCTTCGCCGACGTTCTTAGGAACCTCGTCGTAGTGATCAAATTCCATCGAATAGGTAGCGCGACCCTGCGTCTGAGAGCGCAGATCGGTCGAGTAACCGAACATCTCAGAAAGCGGGCAAAACGCGTCGATGATCTTGTTACCGCCGCGCTCGCTCATGTTATTGACCTGTCCGCGGCGCTTGTTTAGATCGCCGATGACATCGCCCATATACTCCTCAGGGGTTTCTACCTCGACCTTCATCATAGGCTCCAAGATCACGGCACCTGCTTTTCTAGCGCCCTCTTTAAAGCCCATAGAAGCGGCAAGTTTGAATGCCATTTCAGAGCTGTCGACTTCGTGGTAGCTTCCGTCATAGACAGTTACACGCACGTCCTCAACCGGGTAGCCCGCCAAAACGCCGTTTTGCATCGCCTCTTGGCAGCCCTTATCGACTGCAGGTATGTATTCTTTCGGAATCGCGCCGCCTTTGATATCGTTTACGAACTCATATCCGGTACCAGGCTCCAAAGGCTCTAGGCGCAAAAATACGTGACCGTATTGACCGCGACCGCCCGATTGCTTGGCGTATTTGTACTCCTGCTCGACCGTTTTGCGGATAGTCTCGCGATATGCGACCTGCGGCTGTCCGACCTCGGCCTCGACTTTAAATTCTCTAAGCATTCTATCTACGATGATCTCGAGGTGTAGCTCGCCCATTCCCGAAATGATCGTCTGTCCGCTCTCCTCGTCGGTCGCAACCCTAAAGCTTGGATCTTCTTGCGCCAATTTTTGAAGCGCGATACCCATTTTTTCTTGATCAGCTTTGGTTTTAGGCTCTACAGCTACGCTGATAACGGGATCAGGAAATTCCATACGTTCTAAAATTACTTTATCTTTTTCGCTAGCTAGAGTATCGCCCGTAAGAGTGTCTTTAAGACCCACAACGGCGCCGATCTCGCCCGCATATAGCTCTTTGATCTCTTCGCGTTTATTCGAGTGCATCCTTAGCAAGCGTCCGATGCGCTCTTTTTTACCCTTGCCGGTATTTACGACGTAGCTACCGCTTTCCAAAACACCGCGATATACGCGCACAAAGGTAAGCTGACCTACGAAAGGATCGGTCATAATCTTAAATCCAAGACCCGCGAACTCGCCCTCGTCGGTAGAGCTTACGTGAACCTCGCTGCCGTCCTCATACTGACCCTTAATCGCAGGCACTTCATCAGGCGCAGGTAGATAATCTACGACCGCATCTAGCAAAGGCTGCACGCCCTTATTTTTAAATGCGGTACCGCATAGCATAGGAAAGAAGCTTAGGCTTAAGCAGCCTTTCTTGATGCCCTTTTTAATCTCTTCTACGCTTAGCTCTTCGCCGTTAAAATACTTCTCCATCAAAGCTTCATCAGTCTCTGCTACCGCCTCAATCATCTTGTCGCGATATTCCTGTGCTCTTTCTCGTAGCTCGGCAGGAATTTCAACGATCTCCGGAGCAGAAGGACCCTTGCTGTCATCCCAAACGAGCGCTTTCATAGTGACTAAATCGATAACGCCTTTAAAATCGTCCTCAGCGCCGATCGGAATTTGAATAGGAACAGGATGAGCTTTGAGCCTATCTTTTACCTGCTGTTCGACATTATAAAAATTTGCGCCTACGCGGTCCATCTTATTTACGAAAATAATGCGCGGAACATGGTATTTATTCGCTTGACGCCAAACGGTCTCGCTTTGAGGCTGAACGCCGCCTACAGAGCAAAATACTGCTACCGCACCATCTAAAACGCGCATCGAGCGCTCGACTTCGATAGTAAAGTCAACGTGGCCCGGGGTGTCGATCAAATTTATCTGATGATTATTCCAAAAGCAGGTAGTTGCCGCAGACGTAATCGTGATGCCGCGCTCGCGCTCCTGCTCCATCCAGTCCATAGTAGCAGCGCCCTCGTGAACCTCGCCAATCTTATGACTCATGCCGGTAAAAAATAGAATTCTTTCGCTTGTAGTCGTCTTTCCAGCATCGATGTGGGCGGCAATACCGATATTTCTAACCATATGTAAAGGGGTTTTTCTTGCCATGATGCCCTCCTACCAACGATAATGCGCGAAAGCTTTGTTGGCTTCCGCCATCTTGTAGGTGTCTTCCTTCTTCTTAAATGAAGAGCCTTTAGAATTTGCGGCGTCCATAAGCTCGTAAGCCAAGCGCTCTATCATCGTGCGTTCGCTTCTTTTTCTCGCAAAAGAGATGATCCAGCGAATAGCCAAAGCCTGCTGGCGAGCCGGCCTGACCTCGATCGGAACCTGATATGTGGCGCCGCCTACACGACGAGATTTTACCTCCATCAAAGGCTTAACGTTATCAATGGCATCGTTAAAAATTTCGATACCTTTCTTCTCGCCGCCTTTATTGTCGATGAAATTTAAGGCACCGTACATAATCTCGGTAGCGACACTCTTTTTGCCGTCGAACATAAGCGAATTAATAAATTTTGTGATTACTTTGCTGTCATAAATCGGATCAGGCATGACTTCCCTAACGGGAGCTTTTCTTCTTCTCATTTTATTCCTTCAAATTTTAAAATTTTACTCAAACTCGGCAAAATCTAGTGCCGGTCTGTTTCGGCTAAACTATTTTTTAGGTCGTTTAGCACCGTATTTTGATCTTGCGACGGTTCGTTTTGCAACGCCTGCAGTATCGAGCGCACCGCGGACGATGTGGTATTTAACGCCCGGTAGGTCCTTTACACGACCGCCGCGAACTAGCACGATGGAGTGCTCTTGTAGATTATGACCTTCACCGCCGATATAGCTGATGACTTCAAATCCGCTAGTAAGCCTTACTTTGGCAACTTTACGAAGCGCGGAGTTTGGCTTTTTAGGGGTCGTGGTATAGACCTTAGTACAAACTCCTCTTCGTTGAGGGCAATTCTTTAGCGCCGGAGACTTCGATTTCTCGCTAAGCTTCTTGCGCTCTTTTCTGACCAATTGATTTATGGTTGGCACATCTTTCCTTTCACAAAAATTTATTCAAAAAGACTTGGATTATACTTTGTTTAAACTTACAGAAACGTAAATTTAACTAAATTTTAATCTCTAATCAGTGCAAACTCTCCGCCGCCGCAGATCACTAGGCAGATAGCGGCAGAGAGATACAGATATACGATTTCCAGCTCAAATCCGCCCACTCCGGTAAGCGCACCCAACGGAGTATGCAGGACGTATATTATCATGAGCACGTTTACGATCACAAGCAGAGCGCCTATGCGGCAAAATACGCCTATGATTATCATCGCGGGCGCCAGCACCTCGCCTACGTATGCGCCGTAAGCCACCAGATCCGGAATTCCTCTGGCTACCAGCATCGATTTTACGCCGTCTATGCCGTGAGTGAGCTTAAAAATTCCGTGCATTAAAAGACAAACTCCAAGCCCCAACCTGATAAACAACAGACCGAAATTTATATTGATCATATTCATGTCTCATCCTTTAAATTTAGGTAAATTTAGGGCTTTTTGCCCTAAATTATTTTTTAAGTTTAACTTCCTTGTCTTTATACAGACCCGTTCCGACCGGGATTATGCGACCCAAAATCACGTTTTCTTTCAAGTCCTCTAATCGGTCAAATTTACCCGCGATACTAGCCTCGGTTAGAACCTTCGTAGTCTCTTGGAAGGACGCCGCCGAAATGACGCTATCGCTTCCTACGGCCGCACGAGTTACGCCCAGCAGTACGGACTCTGCGATCGCAGGCTCGCCGCCCATCTTTACGATCCGCTCGTTTTCCTCTTTAAATCTGCGGCGGCTAATCAGATCGCCGACGATTAGCTGAGTATCGCCGCTATCGACAATTCGAACCTGGCGGAGCATCTGAGATACGATAATCTCGATATGCTTATCGCTGATGACGACGCCTTGAGAGCGGTAAACCTGTTGAATTTCGCTTATCAGATAGTAATGCAGCGCCTTTTCGCCTAAAATTCTAAGCACGTCGTGCGAGCTGATAACTCCGTCGGTAAGCTTCTCGCCCGCGTGGACGAACTCGCCGTTTCGCACCTGTATCTGGCGGCTCTTATCGATTAGATACTCGGCGCTCGTTCCGTCCTCGCCCTCTATTATAATGCGCTCTTTCGCGCGCAAAGCCTTATCGAAGCGGACGGTTCCGTCGATGTCTGCGATGATCGCGGTATTTTTTGGACGGCGCGCCTCAAATAGCTCCGATACGCGCGGCAAACCGCCGGTGATATCTTTTGATTTCGCAGCAGCCTTAGGCGTCCTAGCCAAAATATCTGCAATCGCTACCTGATCGCCCTTATTCGTAAAAATCGCAGTCTTTGGCCCTAGGTTATATTTGATAGGCTCGCCCTTACTAGGAGTTACAATAATGGCCGGTTTAACGCCCTGCGGCAGGTACTCGTTGATAACTAAACGGCTCTGGCCGGTAGTCTCGTCGTATTGCTCCGTAGCGGTATATCCAGGCTCGATATCCTCGAAACTGATCTTACCCTCACACTCTGCAGCTACCGGGATAGAATACGGATCCCACTCCGCAATGATCAAGCGATCGTCTTTTTTAGGCTTGGCTATAAGATCATCGTTTTTTACGACGCTATTATCATCATAGGTAATGACAGATTCACGCGGTATATAGTGGCGGATCGCCTCTCTGCCGTTTTCATCGGAGATGACTACGTACATACCCTTCTCACTTACGACGTGACCTTTTTTGATATCTCTTAGCCTCTCTAAATAATCGCCCTTTAGGATGAAATACTTAAGCGTACCATTTGCTCCCGCTTTGATCTTTTGAGTTACCGGCTCGCCGTCTTTGACGCGAAGTTCGCTTGCAAACGGAATTCGAGTAGGGATATTCCAGTCTTCTTTTATAACCTCTACTAAACTATCATTTTCTCCAACGGTTTCGCCGTCTTTAAATACGATGTAGAATTTTCCCTCAACTTTACCGCTTACGCCCGCAAGCTCGGTAGGCTTGGCTAGATCGTGGCGTCGGATGGTATATTTAAATTCTTCCTTCTTGCCCTTTAGCACGATATTCACATCGTCGTGAGTTATATCGATACTTACCTTACCGGTAATTGGAGCTTTGATCTTAGGCTCGACCAAAAGTACCGCAGCGTTTCTGCGGTTCATTACGATATTTTTGCCGCCGTTTTCATAGGTCTTGACGTTGTAGTATCTGATAAAGCCCTCTTTATCAGCGATTACTTGGCGATCTTGCTGCTCGGTAGATGCGGTACCGCCTGCGTGGAAGGTTCGTAGCGTAAGCTGCGTGCCCGGTTCGCCAATGGATTGCGCAGAGATGATACCGACCGCTTCACCCGGTTTTACCAGCTTGCCCTCTCCTAAATTTACGCCGTAGCACTTCGCGCAAACCCCTTTTTCAGCCTTGCACGTAATAGGCGTGCGGATGCTTACGGATTTGATGCCGGCATCGACTATGGTGCGTACCTCATTAACGCCTAGAAGCGTGCCTTCGGTGAATAAAATTTCATTCGATACCGGATCAATCACATCCGAGCTTAGCACCCTACCCATAATCCTATCGGCTAGGCTTTCTATTTGCGTTCCGTTCTCTACAATCTCGGTAACCTCGATACCCTCGTGCGTACCGCAGTCATGCATCGTAACCCTGACGTTTTGTGCGACGTCGATCAGCTTTCGCGTTAGATATCCCGCATTTGCGGTCTTGAGCGCAGTATCGGCAAGACCTTTACGCGCGCCGTGAGTCGAGATGAAGTACTCGTTTACGTTCAGACCCTCTCTAAAATTTGAAGTGATCGGCGTCTCGATGATCGAGCCGTCGGGCTTACTCATCAGACCTCTCATACCCGCTAGCTGCTTGATCTGCTCCGCGCTACCTCGCGCGCCGCTATCGGCCATCATATAAATCGAGTTAAAACCGTCCTTATCCTTCTCCATCATCTTCATCATCTCATCGGCTAGCTTCTTGCTGGTGCTGGTCCAGATGTCGATCGTTTTATTATAGCGCTCGCCGTCGGTTAGCAAGCCCGCGCCGTATTGATTCTGAACCTCTCTAACCTGCTTTTTAGCCTCTTCGACGAGGCTTGCTTTGGACTTCGGCACGATGATATCCGAAACGGAGATCGAAACGCCCGCTTTAGTCGCGGATTCAAAGCCTAAATTTTTAAGATTATCCAAAAATTCCGCGCTTATCTCAAGGCCGCCGTTTTTATAGACGTAATCGACAAGCTCGGCGATATCCTTTTTCTTCATGATCTTATTCCAAAGATGATCTGGAATAAAGCTAGGCAGGATCGATTTGATGATCAAGCGGCCCGCGGTCGTAAAAATAATGCGGCGATCGATCATCGTTTTGATTTTAGCGTGGATGTCTAGGGCGTTTGCCTCCACGGCAAGCATTACCTCATCGACGTTTGCAAAAATTTTATTCGTTCCTTTTGCACCCGGCTTTTCGAGGCTTAGATAATAAATTCCTAAAACCATATCCTGGCTAGGCACTGCGACAGGCTTTCCGCTCGCAGGAAGCAAGATGTTCATCGAGCTAAGCATTAAAATTTTGCACTCTGCAATCGCCTCTTGGCTAAGCGGCACGTGCACCGCCATCTGATCGCCGTCGAAGTCCGCGTTGAATGCGGCGCAGACTAGCGGATGCAGCCTGATCGCCTTACCCTCGACGAGTACGGGATGAAACGCCTGAATAGACATCTTATGAAGCGTCGGTGCGCGGTTTAGCATAACCGGGTGATCCTTTACGACCTCCTCCAAGCACTCCCAAACTTCATTGATCCTATTTTCAATCATCTTTTTAGCCTGCTTAACGGTCGTTGCATAGCCCTTCTCTTGAAGGCGAGCGATTAGATGCGGCTTGAATAACTCAAGCGCCATCGTCTTAGGCAGACCGCACTGATCCATGCGTAAATTTGGACCTACGACGATGACGGAGCGACCCGAAAAATCCACGCGCTTGCCGAGCAAATTTTGTCGGAAGCGGCCCTGCTTGCCTTTAATGATCTCGCTTAGAGATTTAAGCGGTCGCTTATTGGCACCTTTTACGGCATTGGCGCGACGTCCATTGTCAAAAAGCGCGTCCACCGCCTCTTGAAGCATTCGTTTTTCATTGCGAATGATGATCTCGGGTGCATCGAGCTCCATCAGCCTTTTGAGCCTAGAATTTCGATTTATGACGCGGCGATACAGATCGTTTACGTCAGAAACCGCAAATTTTCCGCCCTCAAGGCTAACGAGCGGGCGTAGATCGGCAGGTAGCACGGGAAGATTCGTAATCATCATCCACTCGGGCTTATTGCCGGAATTTAAAAAGCTCTCGACGACCTTTAGACGCTTGACGATAGTTTTTTTCTTCGCTTCGGAGTTCGTATTTTCCATCTCCTGCTTAAGCGTGGATAAAATTTCGACCAAATCAAGCTCGGCTAGCATATCGCGGATCACCTGACCGCCCATTTTGGCGACGAAACCCGTCTGCGAAAAGCGCTCTTTTAGGCTCTGATATTGTTCTTCGTTTAAAACGTCGTATTTCTCGACCTTTTTGGAATTTTCGTTGTCGTAAAACGCCTCGCCCGCATTCTCTACGATATACGCCTCATAGTAAAGTACGCGCTCGAGATCTTTCATCTTGATATTTAGCAGCGTACCTATGCGGCTAGGTAAGGAATTTACGTACCAAATATGCGCCACCGGCGTTACTAGCTCGATATGCCCCATTCTAGTGCGGCGAACCTTCGAGCTCGTAATCTCGACGCCGCACTTTTCGCACTTCCAGCCCTTATATCGCATCTTTTTATACTTGCCGCAGATGCACTCATAGTCTCTTACGGGGCCGAAAATTTTAGCGCAAAAAAGCCCGTCGCGCTCCGGTTTGAGCGTGCGGTAGTTAATAGTCTCGGGCTTTTTGACCTCGCCGTGGCTCCAGGCTTTGATCTGCTCGGGACTAGCAAGCCTGATTGCAAACGCATCGAAGTCGTGAACTCTAGCGTCCTCTTTTATCTCTATTCTTTCTAAATTTGAATTATCGCTCATTTATTCTCTCCATTCTCGTAAATTTCAACGTCTAGAGCAAGCGATTTAAGCTCGTTTGTTAAAACAAAAAATGTCTCAGGAATCCCTGTAGACGGAACGTTCTCGCCTTTTGTCAGCGCCTTATACGCAGCCAAGCGTCCGTCTACGTCGTCGGATTTGATCGTTAGCATTTCGCGAAGCGTATATGCCGCGCCGTATGCCTCCAGGGCCCAAACTTCCATCTCTCCAAATCTTTGACCCCCGAATAGCGCCTTGCCGCCGACCGGCTGCTGCGTAACTAGGCTGTAAGGGCCGGTGCTTCTTGCGTGAACCTTCTCATCGACTAAATGGTGCAGCTTGAGATAATACATGCAGCCCACATTTACGCGCTCTTTGATCTTTTCGCCTGTGCGACCGTCGTAAAGCTCGGTCTTGCCGTCTTGATCAATGCCCGCCATCTCAAATAGCTTTTTGAAATCCTCCGGCACGATACCTTCAAATATCGGAGCGGAAAATCTCACCCCTTTCGCCCAGTCTCTAGCGTATTTTAAAAGATCCTCATCGCTGATCTTCTCAAGAGTTTTTTTAGCCTGCATTAGTTTGGAAACGCCTGCGATCTCAATCATTTTGGCGCGAAGGGTTTTTATCCATTCGCCCGTTTTCTCCTCTAAAATTTTAGCGATCTGCTCGCCTAGACGCCAGCCCACAAGGCCCAAGTGGCTCTCCATTATCTGACCAATATTCATACGGCTTGGAACGCCGAGAGGATTTAGCACGATATCCACGCGCTGTCCGCTAGGCAGATACGGCATATCGACCTCAGGGACGATATTTGAAACGATACCCTTATTTCCGTGGCGACCCGCCATCTTATCGCCTACTTTTAGCTTGCGCTTAGTCGCGATATAAACCTTTACGAGCTTAACGACGCCGCTTGGCAAGATATCGTCTTTTTCTAAAATTTCGATCTTTTCGTCGTGCTCCTCTTTGAGTTTACGCTTCTCGTTTTGGAAGTGGTTCTTAAGCTCTTCGTATTCCTTTTGAACAGCTTTAGAATACCCTTTGACGAAGGAATTTAACGCAAAGCGGTTGGAGCTCTCAAGCTCCTCTTTTTTAACCTTGTCGCCCTTTTTATAATCTTTTTTATTAAGGCTTTGATCGCTTTGTAAAGCGCTTTTTGAAAGAAGCGCCACTACCTTTAACATCTCCTCGCGATCGAGCATCAAAAGCCTGTCGTGATGCTCCCTTTCGAGCTCGGTTTTTTCATCCTCATAGGCTTTGTTCGTGCGTGGATCCTTCTCGTAGCCCTTTTTGGTAAAAATTTTAACGTCGATTACCACGCCTTCCATTGAAGCGGTAGCGTAGAGAGATTTATTTACCACATGCCCCGCCTTCTCGCCGAAGATCGCGCGTAAAAGCCTCTCCTCTGGGGTCGGTTTAACCTCACCCTTCGGAGTTACCTTGCCTACCAAGATCATGCCCGGTTTGACGTGAGTACCGATCTTTACGATACCGCTATCATCGAGGTGGGTAAGCTCCTCCTCTTTGATATTAGGGATGTCGCGAGTGATCTCCTCCACGCCGTCTTTAAGCTCTCTAGCCTCGATCTCCTTTTCATAAACATGCACGCTGGTGTATTCGTCGGCACGAATCATCTTTTCGCTCATGACGACGGCATCCTCGTAATTGTAACCGTGCCACGGCATGAAAGCTATGAGGGCATTTTTGCCGATCGCAAGCTCGCCGCCGTCCATACTAGGACCGTCGGCTATGATTTGACCCGCCTTTATCACGTCGCCTTTTCGCACGATAGGGCGCTGTGAAAAGGTAGTGTTTTGGTTGGTGCGTAAATTTTTCTCCATCGAATAGTGATCGATAAACGGTCCCTTCTCGTCCTCGCCCAAAATAAATATATTTTTATTATCGACCTTTTCTACGACACCGTCGCGACCGGCCTTGATCGCTTCCCACGAATCGCGCGCGATTATCGCTTCCATGCCAGTTCCTACAATAGGAGCAGTGGAGTGCAGAAGCGGCACGGCTTGGCGCTGCATGTTCGAGCCCATAAGCGCACGGTTAGCATCGTCGTGCTCCAAAAACGGAATCAGCGAGGCCGCTACGCCTGCGACCATACCGGAGCAAAGGTCTATCAGCGAAATATCCTCGCGCTTAGCCATGATGTTTTCGCCGTCTTTTCTGACCTCTAAAAGCTCCTCTACGATATTGCCCTCTTCGTCCAATTTAGCAGACGCGGGAGCGATTACGAGTCCCTCTTCCTGCGTAGCGGTAAGATAGACGATCTCGTCGGTGACCTTACCGTTTACGACCTTTTTATACGGAGCCTCGACAAATCCCAGATCATTTACCTTCGCATAGGTCGCCAAGGTGTTAATAAGACCGATATTTTGACCCTCCGGGGTCTCGATAGGGCAAATTCTACCGTAGTGCGTAGGATGGACGTCGCGCACCTCAAAGCCGGCGCGCTCTTTAACTAGTCCGCCCTCGCCCAGCGCAGACAGACGGCGCTTATGCGTGACCTCGCTAAGCGGGTTGGTCTGATCCATAAACTGGCTTAGCTGGCCGCCGGTGAAAAATTCCATAAGAGTAGTGGTGATGATTTTAGGATTTACGAAATCATACGGCATAAGCTCGTCGAGGTTGCCGCTAATGCCAGTAAATTTATCCTTGATCGCCTTTTGAACCTTGATAAATCCAAGATGCATCTCGTTTGCCAAAAGCTCTCCGATTGAACGTATGCGGCGATTGCCGAGATTGTCGCGATCATCGATGAAGCCGTCGCCATTTTTAACTCTAATTAGATATTTTGCCGTCTTGATAATATCCTCGCTGGTTAGCACGGTTACGTACTCCGGCGCCTCAATACCCAGCTTGTGGTTCATCTTCATGCGACCGACTTTGGTTAGATCATAGCGCTCAGGGTTGAAAAACAGATCGTTTACGAAGCTCTTTGCCGCTTCTTTTACCACTGGCTCGCCCGGGCGCATTACTTTGTAAATTCTAATCGCAGCCAGATCGTTCTCGTCGTCTATGCCCTCGCTTTGTTGTAAGAGCTTAAGCGCGTCCGCGTCTTGAATGAAGGAATTTATGATCGAAGTATCCACGCCGCTAGCTAGGTCGTTGGCGATCGTAAATTTTTTCTCGGTGTTGGCGATCTTGGCTAGCTTGCCCTCATCTAGCGCAGTTAGCGAATCAAAAAGCACTTCGCCGCTGTTTTTGTCGACGATGGCGCCCGCCAGGTAGCGCTCGGCTAAAATTTCAGCCGGATATTCGATTAGCTTTAGTCCGTCCTCTGCTAACTTCTCCGCTTTTTTAGATGTTAGGCGCTTACTTGCTTGATGAAGCACTTCGCCCTTTTCGTTTATAATGTCGTAATCGAGCCTGCCCGCGTATTCTTTCGGATCGAAATCGGTCAGGAATTTTCCTTTTTTAATATAGATCGTCTTAATAGGATAAAATAATTTTATGATGTCTTGTTTTTTGTAACCGAGTGCGCGAAATAGGATCGTGATCGGAACCTTGCGTCTTTTATTTATGCGCACATATAGTACGTCTTTTACGTCGTATTCGAAGTATAGCCAGCTGCCGCGATCAGGTATTATTTGAGCGGTGTAGATTAGTTTATTTAAAACCGTAGGGCTCTCTTCCTCTTTGAAGATTACGCCCGGGCTTCTGTGCAGCTGATTTACGACGACGCGCTCGACGCCGTTAATGATAAATGAAATTCTATCGGTCATTAAAGGAATGTCGCGAATAAATATATCTTGCTCTTTGATCTCTTTTACGCCGATTTTTTTGCCCGTTTTTTCATCACGCTCATGCACTAGCAAACGGAGCTTCATCTTTAAATTTACCGAATAAGTAAGCCCTCTTTCCATGCATTCTCTAATCGAATACTTTGGCTTTGAAATTTCGCTACTTACATACTCGATACTTAGTCTATTCTGTGCATCGTGGATAGGAAAAATGGCTTTGAAAACCTTCTCTATGCCACTTTCTCCACCCGAGTTATCAAGATTTAAAAAATGATCAAAACTTTTCTTTTGTAGTTGTAATAAATTCGGAATTTCGATGTCTTTGGGAACCTTTGAAAAATCCACTCTAAGACGATTTCCTGAATATAGGCTGTTTAACATTCCACTACCTCGTAGTTGTATTTTAAAGAAAGAAGTGCCGATGCAGCGTACCGGCACACATTTGTATGCGAAATTTTAAAATTCCGCGATTTATTTGAGTTCGACTTTAGCGCCTGCTTCTTCAAGCTCTTTTTTAGCCTTCTCGGCGTCTTCTTTGTTAAGTCCCTCTTTAAGAACGGACGGAGTAGCCTCGGTAGCGTCTTTGGCTTCTTTTAAACCAAGGCCCGTTAAGGCGCGAACAACCTTGATTACGTTGATTTTCTTGTCACCCGCATCAAGCAATACGACATCGAATTCTGTTTTCTCTTCAGCCGCTGCCGCACCTGCGCCGCCCGCACCTGCGCCGCCAGCTACCATAACCGGAGCTGCGCTTACGCCGAATTTTTCTTCGAATTCTTTAACTAACTCGCTAAGCTCTAGCACCGAAAGATTAGAGATATACTCTAAAACATCTTCTTTTGAAATTGCCATTTTATTCTCCTAAATTTTAATTAAGCGCTAGCTTCTTTTTTCTGCTTAAGCGCATTTAAGCCGATCGTAAAATTTTGAATCGGCGCATTCCATACTTGAAGCAACATCGCGATAAGCTCGTCTCTCGAAGGCATCTTCGAAAGCGCTCTAACCTTATCTACACCGGCTACTTCCCCATCGATATGAGCAGTCTTGAGCTTAAAAATTTCATTTTTCTCTTCAAATTTAGCCGCTACTTTACATACAGAAAGCTGCTCGCCCCATAAGAAGATATTAGTATCTTTAAAGCTAAGTCCGTTTTTTTCGGCATTTTTTAATGCGATATTAGCTAGGGTATTTTTGATAACCCGAACCTTTACGCCCGCTTCGCGCGCGCTATTTCTAAGATCTTCAAGCTGCTTAACGCTAAGGCCTTTAAAATCGGAAATTACTATAGCTTCGCTAGCTTTGAAAGCCTCGCCAAGCTCCACTACTATCTTTGATTTTTCGTCTCTCGTCATTAGGTCTCCTTTCCGATCGGTGATTTCAAGCCAAGCGATCGAAATTTTAAAATTTCGATCAATTAAGTTAAAAACCTTGAGCTATCTCCAATCTAAGATAAAAATTTAAAATTTTATTTTAAATCGATTATTTCTTGATTATCCAGCGTAACCGCAGGACTCATAGTAAGTGAAAGCGATGCATGAGTTACGTATCTACCCTTCGCAGTCGCTGGCTTATGCTTATTTATGGTTTTAATAAACGTCGTAAGATTGTCTAAAATCTGCTCTTTGCTAAAGCTAGCCTTGCCAAGGCCTGCGTGGATATTTCCCTGCTTATCGACGCGGAAATTTACCTGTCCACCCTTAGCATTTTTAACGGCCTGAGCGACATCCATAGTAACGGTACCGGTTTTAGGGTTCGGCATAACGCCTTTTGGACCAAGAATACGACCTACCTTACCGACTAGTCCCATTAAATTTGGAGTAGCGATAAGAACGTCGAAATTTATATTTCCTTTTTGAATCTCTTCGATCAGATCATCGGCGCCCACGATATCGGCACCCGCTTCGCTAGCCTCGCTAGCTTTTGCGTCTTTTGCAATCACGGCTACTCGAACGCTCTTGCCAGTGCCGGCAGGCAAAACGACTGAGCCGCGCACCATCTGATCGGCATGTCTTGGATCTACGTTTAGTTTAAGAGCGATCTCCACCGTCTCATCAAATTTAGCAGAAGCTAAAGTTTTTACCGTGCTTACCGCTTCGTCTACACTATAAATTTTATTTACGTCAACTTTTTTTAAAAGTTCGTTGAATCTTTTTGAATTTTTTGGCATATATTTCTCCGCAATTAAAGTGCTACCGCTTTTTTAAACCTTAGCGGTCAAAAGGTCTAGTCAGTAACCGTAATACCCATAGAACGAGCCGAACCCGCTATAATCCTAGCCGCCTGCTCTCTATCTTTGGTATTCAGATCGGCGATCTTTTTCTCGACGATCTCTAAAACCTGAGCCTTGGTTAGGGATGCTACCTTCTTTTTAAGAGGGTTGTCCGAACCTTTATCTATCTTCGCCGCTTTTTTGATCAAATCCGTCGCAGGCGGTTGCTTAGTGATGAAAGTAAAGCTTTTATCGGCGTAAACCGTGATGATAACAGGAATGTTAAAGCCCGCCATATCTTTGGTTCGCTCGTTAAACGCTTTGCAAAATTCCATAATATTAACACCCTTTTGTCCTAATGCAGGACCTACTGGCGGGCTTGGATTTGCTTTTGCGGCCGCTATTTGCAGCTTGATTTCGCCAACAACTTTCTTAGCCATAAATTTACTCCTTATAAAATTTAAATAATCTTTTCAACTTGCGAGTATGAAATTTCAATCGGCGTGCTTCGTCCGAAGATCGAAACATTGAGGCGAAGCTTGCCATGTATCATATCATACTCTTCTACGATGCCGTTGAAATTAGCAAAAGGTCCATCGACGATCCTAACCGTCTCGCCCTCATCGAAATTAATCTTGGGCTTAGGAGCCTCGCGATTATTAATCTTTTCTAGAATTATCTCGATATCTTTTTCCGGTAGCGGAGAGGGTTTTTTCGCCTCGCCGATAAAGCGACTTACCTTAGGCAGCATCTGAATTCTATGCCATAAAGTGGTATCCAAATCTAAATTTGCAAAGCAATATCCTGGATATAAGCTACGCTCTTTGATGGTTTGCTTTGTATTTTTGACCTCTATAACATCTTCGGTAGGCACTAGCACTTCGCCGATCTTAGCCTCAAGTGCTTCGTCTTGTTTTAGCGCTTCTATTGCGCGCTTTACCGCTATCTCGCTGCCGGCGTAAGTTTGTATCGCATACCATTTATTTGCCATATTGTATCCTTGCTTAAGCCGTTATTAAAGCGGACATAATTAGATCCACTAGCGCTAAAAACAGTGCGATAACTACGACTACGACGACCACAGAGATATATGCTGTTTTAGTCTGATCTTTAGTCGGGAAAATTACCTTATCTAACTCTACTTTTGCTTGTTTATAATACTCTTTTACTTTTTCCATACCCAATCCTCGTGGCAGGGCAAGAGGGATTCGAACCCCCAACCATCGGATTTGGAATCCGGCGCTCTACCGTTGGAGCTATTGCCCTATAAACAATTAGCCTTTTAACTTTACTTCTTTATGAAGCGTGTGCTTTTTTAATCTAGGGCAATATTTTTTAAGTTCTAGTTTTTCGGTCGTAGTTTTGCTATTTTTATAAGTAGTATAGTTGATATCGCCACTTTCGGAGCATTTTAATCCGACCTTTACTCTACTTGAATTCTTTGCCATTTAGTTTCCTTGAATAAAAAAGCAAGCGGAATTTTAAAATTCCGCTTGCAAAAAATTAAGCGATGATTTTCGAAACGACGCCTGAGCCTACAGTATGACCGCCTTCGCGAATCGCGAAGCGCGTACCTTGCTCAAGAGCGATCGGAGCGATTAGCTCAACGGTGATTTTAACGTTATCGCCAGGCATTACCATCTCGGTCCCCTCAGGAAGAGTAATCGAACCGGTAACATCTGTCGTACGAACGTAAAACTGCGGTCTATAATTATTAAAGAATGGAGTATGGCGTCCGCCCTCTTCTTTAGTTAGGATATAAACCTCGCCCTCAAATTTAGTATGAGGAGTGATCGATTTTGGTTTGCATAAAACCATACCGCGCTCTACTTCTTCTTTCTTGGTACCGCGCAATAAAACACCTACGTTATCGCCGGCTTCACCTTGATCCATCTCTTTTCTAAACATCTCAACGCCGGTAACGGTAGTAGTTTGAGTAGGTTTAATACCTACGATCTCGATAGTATCGCCAACTTTAACGATACCTTTTTCGATTCTACCGGTTACAACGGTACCGCGACCGGAAATCGAGAAAATATCTTCGATCGGAAGAAGGAAATCTTTATCAGTATCGCGAACAGGGGTTGGAATATAGCTATCAACCGCATCCATAAGCTCCATAATCTTTGCAGACCATTCGCCGTCTTGTCCGGCCTTAGCTTCCTCAAGAGCCTTAAGGGCAGAGCCTTTAATGATTGGGGTTTCGTCGCCAGGGAATTTATACTCTTTTAAAAGATCTCTAACTTCCTCTTCGACTAGCTCTAAAAGATCCGGATCATCGACCATATCGGTTTTGTTTAGGAAAACTACGATGTATGGAACGCCTACTTGGCGAGAAAGCAAGATGTGCTCGCGAGTTTGAGGCATAGGACCGTCCGCAGCAGAAACAACTAAAATAGCGCCGTCCATCTGAGCCGCACCGGTAATCATATTTTTTACGTAGTCGGCGTGACCTGGGCAGTCAACGTGAGCATAGTGACGTTTCTCGGTCTCATATTCGATGTGAGACGTAGCGATAGTAATACCGCGCTCTTTTTCCTCTGGAGCGTTATCGATATTGTCGTAGTCCTTTAGCTCAGCTAGACCTTTCCTGGAAAGAACAGCAGAAATAGCAGCTGTCAAAGTAGTCTTACCATGGTCAACGTGACCGATGGTACCAATGTTTACGTGTGGCTTGTTACGATTAAATTTTTCTTTAGCCATCATATCCTCCGTTATTGATTTGTGGATTACACAACAAACTAAGCGACTCTATTTTATGGAGCTCATAGCGGGACTTGAACCCGCGACCTCTTCCTTACCAAGGAAGTGCTCTACCTCTGAGCCATATGAGCCTAAACTCAGGCAAAGAGAAATCGCTACCAATACCCAACAATGCGACCAAAATTTAGATTATGTAAGCATATAAAAGCAGTTAAGTTTTACAGCTCCCAGTAAACCTAAATGGTGGAGCGGGAAACGGGGCTCGAACCCGCGACCCTCAGCTTGGAAGGCTGATGCTCTAGCCAACTGAGCTAATCCCGCATCAAAAATTCATGGTGGTGAGACGTGGATTCGAACCACGGAAGGCAAAGCCAGCAGATTTACAGTCTGCCCTCGTTGGCCACTTGAGTATCTCACCCTTTGATGAAATCTGGTCAAACACTGTTACAAAAAATGGAGCTGGTGGACGGGATCGAACCGCCGACCCACTGCTTACAAGGCAGTAGCTCTACCAGCTGAGCTACACCAGCATTTTGAAATTGAAGTGGCAATTATAACCGAAAAATCCCTAATTGTCAAGGCTAAAACAGCCTATTTTAAAATTTCATAAAATTTCTGCTATAATGCGCGCAATTTTAAATTTTAAGGAATTTTATATGAAAATCGTACCTTGGATCATAATAGTTTTTATGATTTATTTGATTTATTATTTTATCTCCCGCTCTGAAAAGCGTCTAAATACCCTTGAAAAGCGCCTAAATAAGATAGAAGAAAACTTAAGCGAGATAAAAAAGGCTACCGAAGCCAACAGGCTCTTGATCGAAGAAGCAAAGCTGGACTCTGAAGATGACACAAAAGAGCAAGAATAAAATTAAATTTAAATCCATGATCTTGCTAGCTTAGCCTTTTTTGCTAAATATCTCGTGCTAAAAATTGTGAGTATATTTTATGCATACTTTGGCATTTTTGAAAGAAATTTTGCCCCAACGCCAAAACCGCGAAGTGCAAGAAGCTCATACGTAACTAATTCTTAAATTTTACGAAATTTAAAATTCGCGCTTTAAGCCTGCTCCGCCACGCAAATCAATAAATCAAAATTTTAGCTATTTGCTCACAGCACAAATTCCATAGAATTTCAAATAATGCCACATAAAATTAAAATTTTGCCAAAATCCATCTTACAATTCAACTTCTTAAAATTTTGCGCAAATCCCTCAGCTAAAATTCTAAACTACAAAATTTTAGTATTTAAAATCATATTAATCAACCCCGCCGCAGAGCAAAGCCTATGGGTTCCACCGCACGCCACTTCAGGCTGATATATCAGAAAGCTCAAAAGCGCAGACCGCAACCTCTATAAGCCTGTCTCTTATACACATCTCCGAGCCCACGAGACTACGCTGCATCT
>UQCL01000034.1 GCA_900539505.1 uncultured Campylobacter sp.
GAATAATATATTATGAATAGCTTAATGTTACATATAAATCAGTATTTAAAATATTGTATAATATAAGTATGGATTTTTAAGTCTTTTTTGACTAAAATTATAATTATGAAAGGAAGTAGATGAGCTTAAAAGATACTTTGCTCCAAATTCATCAAGGCATTGAAGCTAAGGAGTTACAAAAAATTAGCAAAAAAGAGATGGCTGCTAGGCTAAATATAGCTACTATTACTTATGTGGAATGGCTAAGAGGCAAAAATGAGCCGTCCGCTATGAATGCTATGCTTAAAATGTTATCAATACTCAACGATGAAAGATTGCTTATGGTTATAAGCAGCTGGAGATACAATAAAAAGTTCTTTAAGTTGTCTGACATAGTGTATAAAATTCATAAACAGATCGAAGATGAGGAGCTAAAAAATATTTCTCAAAAAGAGATGGCTCAAAGAATCAGCATAGCCCACAGCACCTATACTGCATGGCTAGGAGGGGTTCAAAAGCCGATTGCCATACCAGCCTTACTTGATTTGCTTGCGATGCTTAAGGATGAGGATATAATTCAAATTGTTTGTTTGTGGCAAGCCAATAGGACTTCGGAATGAAAAACAATATATCTTTTATCGATCTTTTTTGCGGTATAGGAGGTATAAGGCTCGGCATGGAGAAACAAGGATTAAAATGTATCATGTCTTGTGATATAAATTCAGAATGCCGTAAAACATATTATGAAAATTTTGGAGAAAAACCGCTAGGAGACATAATTAAAATCAATAAAGATTCTATTCCGCAGCATGATATACTATGTGCGGGTTTTCCTTGTCAACCGTTCAGCATATCTGGTAGGCAAAGAGGTTTTGAAGATACTAGGGGAACTTTATTTTTTGAAATATGTAAAATTGCGTCTATAAAAAAACCTCCTGTTATTTTTTTAGAAAATGTAAAGCATTTAGTATATCACGATAAAGGAAATACATTAAGAACAATTATAAGTAAATTACAAGAATTAGGGTATAGCATTTCATGGAAAGTTTTAAATGGTATAAATTTTGGGGTTCCGCAAAATCGTGAGCGAATAGTTATAATTGGTTCAAGACAAAAAAATTTCGATTTTAATCAAATTAAAAAAAACAAACCTGTAAAATTATTAGATTTTTTAGATGATGAAGATGCGAGTTTTGAATATCTTGATCCTTCCGAATACACTATTCTTACAGAAACCAAACAACAGCCGCTTTCTGGGTTAATATTTGCCGGGTATCGTAATAAATCCATACGTAAGGCTGGGGTAAGACCAAAAACGGAACATTTATCTAGAGTTCATAAACAACCTAATCGCATATATTCGGTTATGGGAACGCATCCTACACTTCCATCGCAAGAGTCATCGGGAAGATTTTTTATCTTATTAAAAAATGGAAAAGTAAGAAAATTAACATTAAACGAGTGCTGGCGTATAATGGGCTTCCCCGATGAATACAAAAAAATCAGCGCGAGTGGAGAGCAATATAAGCAGCTAGGGAATTCGGTTTGCGTTCCTATGATTGAGGCCATAGCCAAAGAAATTAAAAAGCAATTATTTTTATAAATGGAGTAAAAATGTATACAGATGCTTTAGAAAATATTTATCAGGAAGCCTTAAACCATATAGCAAACAATTCCTTACCGCAACTGCCAGAAGAGTTTAAAACAGCTTTGGATGACATAGTGATGAATTCCGAGAAAAATAAAGGAGTCATGACTGTTTTAATAACTTTGCTACTCTATAAAATTATTCATCCAGAACAAGATATAAGATACCATCAATCTAGTCTTAGAGACAGCAACGGAGTTGTCAGAGGTTTTTCCGGGAGAGGAATTGATACCAAATATGTTACACCGTTCCTTAAAAATAAAAAATTTCCTTCTATGTCAGCATCTGGATGGCTTACTAGGTCTTTGGAACAGGCGTTGCCATACACACTGGATTATAAAGGAAAGATAAGTCCAAAAATAGTTAAAGAAGCTTTTCTTCGTCTAGTTCATGCAGCTCAGGAAGGTATTGTGGAATCTGATATACTATTAATTTATATTTTTGTTTCTTTAATTAGACAGAGAGAGAGTTTGTCGATTGAACTTGCAAAGCCACACAACAAGTCTATCAATAGTATCGTTGATATTTTAAAAGAACATTTTACCTATTCCTATAATTGCCATGGTGGCTCTAGGCTGCCGACTTTAGCCATATATGCAGCATATCAGTGCATAATAAATGAAGTTGATAGATATAAAGATAAGTATTTATGTTCTTTAGAATCTCATAATTCGGCCGATACTCAGTCAGGTAGAATTGGCGATATAGATATAAACTATTTAGAAAACAATACTCCATTTGAAGGTGTTGAGATTAAACATGAAATAGTTATCGATGGACAATTAATATATGATGCTTATGAAAAATTTAAAGGCTATAGAACTAATAGATACTATATTCTTACCACAGCAAATATGGAGCAGGCTCAATGGGGTGAAATCAATAAAGAAATAGCTAGAATCAGCTCAATGCATGGTTGTCAAGTTATTGTAAACGGAGTTTATTCATCTATAAAATATTATTTGAGATTAATAAACGATTCATCAGATTTTATAGATAAATATGTTGAACTCTTAAAGGTTGACGATGCCATAAAATTCCAACACAAAACAGCATGGAACGAAATTACTACTATGTATTAGATTTTTATATTGTTATGGTTGGTTGCAATTGCTACATAATACCGAAATTTTCTTCAAAGGATTAAAATGTCTGAACAACCGACCGTTCAACCCCAATCAAACGTGCTTGGGATACTCTCCATAGTCTTCGCGATTTTAGGGATCTTTTTTCTAGGGATCGTCTTTGTTCCGCTTGCGTTTTTGTGCGCGATCGCCGCAACCTATCAAGCCGCCAAAAAACAAGCCTCACTCGTAATAGCGATACTCGCATGGATCCTTACGATCGTGGGACTCGTGACCTCGCCCGTGCTGCTAGCCACAATCGGCATCTCCGCTTCGTAGCCGCAAATATCCGCGCCGCTTACTCGGTGATTAAAATTTTGCCGGACGAACATTAAAATTCGCCGGTGGATAATCAAACTCTCGCCGGGCGGCTCGCAAACCTCTGCCTGCAGAGTTTTAAAACGTAAATTTATCGCGGAATTTAACCTCTTAAAATTTTGCGGACAAAATTTTAAAGCAAAATTTGACACAGGAATTTTGTATCAAAAATTTACGGGCGGAATTTCAACGTGGAATTTTACCGCCAAAGCAAAACCGCCGAAATTTTATAAAAAGCTTTATCTATGAAATTTTGCGATCAAGCCGTGCTTGCAAATAGTTACTGGAAGCACGATCGCAATACAGACGCCGTAAAGCTCGCAGACGCAACATTTGTCGCGGATGATAAAATCTAAATTTATGTAAAGCGTAAAATTAAAATTCTACTTTGCGACAAAAGGCTTGAAATTTTGCCGCGCCAAAACAGCGCGTAAATTTTAAAATTTAGCCGCTTTCAGGCGCGACGTAAAATTCTAAGGCAATGCGCAATCGTCACGCAAAACTTATCTTTTAGCGACGCAGCGTGAAATTTCAAAACGGCACGCGCGGCATGGGAATTAAAAATTTACGCAGCGGAAATCGCCGCGAAGCTTGCTTTTTTAGCGATACGATCTGAAATTTCAAAGCGCCGCCTAGTAGGGCGGAAAATTATCTTTTGTCGGCGCGATCTAAAATTTCAAAACAAACAAGCGGCACCGGAATTTTAAAATTTTGCGCCGAGCGCTGCGAGAGATCAAAAGCGACCGACAGCGGCAAATTTTAAAAAATCCAAAATTTAACATGCTCGCGTGCCCATGCGACGCAACAAGGCGGTGCTGCAAATCATCACGCGCGAGCCACGGTCTATTTTGCCAAATCTTCGCTCTATCCGCAGCTCGTGGGTTTATACCGCATGCCGACAATCGCAAACCTAAGCGCAAAAAGCTTGGCGAAATGGCGTTTCGCCGCGGTGCGCATGCGAACAATTGCAACGCAGAAATGCTTTCGTGCGATACGATCAAGCTCAACGCGAAAGGCTTGCGCGCGGCATGTGTTTTTGAAAGCCGCACTGAATATCGCGCGCCAAATTAAAAAGCGAGGCAAGATGCCGCGAGCCGTGCATCGCTCGCGATAGACGCAATACTTAAAAGCGCGCAAAAAGCAAGGCAAATCCAAATTAGCTTCGCCGCTTTAGCTTAAAAATTTAAGTTCGCGTTTCTTAGGCGCCGCACCCCAAAGCCCTGCGCGCAGAGTTTTAAATCTCCGCCACTACCACTGCACGTAGGTTCGCGCCTTTTTGATCTCGTCAAGTCGCACGCTTACCTCGCCGCCGTCCGTGCGCAGTCTAAGCACGCCGCCTTCGCAATCTAGCACCTCGCCGCTTAGCTTCTGCCCGTCCGTGCGGCTTAGGCGCACCAGCTCGCCCACGGAGTTTGCGAAATGCTGCGGCTTGCTTAGCTTGCGCTCAAGCCCGGGCGAGCCGACCTCCAGCGTCCACTCGCCCTCAAGCGGCGGCTCCACATCGAAAATCGGCGAGAGCAGCCGCGAAAGCCGCTCGCAATCGTCTAGGCCCACGCCGCCCGCTTTCGTGATGCTGATGCGATAGATCGTTCTGCCGTTTTCGCTCACCGTCTCCACGTCGTAAAGCTGCACGCCGCACTCGCGCGCTAAAGCCTCTAAATCAACCATTTTTGCGCAGCTCCTCCTCTATTTTGTCAAAAAGATCGTCCATTTTGTTTTGATACTCCAAGCGGTCGTCGAATTTGAAGTGAAATGCAGGGCAGCGGTACCAGCCCTCCGCCTCGGCGCAGAAGTTTTGCAAATATCTCGCCACGCGGCCGAGCTTTTCGAGCACAAATTCCTGCTCGCGCTCGTCGAAGGCGTTTTTATCCAGATACACGAACGCGTCGTAGCGCCCGCGCTTGCACTCCACGTCGGTGACGCACAGCCCGCGCAAAAGCTCGTCCTCGAGGCTCGCGAGCGCTTCGGGGATGAGTTGCTTTAGCACGCTTTGCGTGCGCAGTCTTCTGAGTTCGGTCGGATTCATCTTTACCTCGCTATCTTAAATCGCCGCAGATTGCGCGGCGATGGAATTTTATTGCTCCGCCATGAAATTTATCTCGCGTCCGTGTCGCGGCGGCACTGAATCTTATTTCGCGTCCACCTTATGGCGATGCGGAATTCTATCTCGCTTCGGCATGGCGAAATATCCGTCCTGCGGCGAAGCGGTCTGTTTAAATTTGACGCGGCTTGCGATGCGCCGGAGCGTCTATTTAAATTCTGAGCGGTTTACTGTGCGCAGACACTGCGAGCGGCGCCGCACTTTTTAGAATTTCGCTCTTAAATTTTAAAAGGCACAAGCCCTGCTTTGAAATTTTGCTTTTAAATTTTAGCCCGCGCACTTTGCGCTTAAATTCAAAACGCAGGCTACGTAGAATTTTACGGCTCTCATACGAAAGCTCGTCGCGTAATTACGCCGCTACCGCAGAAATATTTCCGCGCCAAGACGCGGTGCTATTCTACACCGTATTCTGCTCGCCACGGCGCGCTATATCACCGCCGCGCTGTCCGTTCGGCGCTGCTACAGAACCGCGCGTCTTTGCGGCCTGATTTTGCGCCGCCTGCGCTGCGCTATTCTTCGCGCTGCTGTTTTTCCCACACTACGCCGCTGTGGAATTTATCTTAAATTTTAAAAGCGCTTCGATGCCATGCGAAATCTAAATTTTGCCGCTTTGAAATTTTAACTTTGCGATTAAATTTAAATTTAAGTCGCACGGAAAATTCGCAACCTGTAAGCAGCGTAAATTTAAAATTTGATCGTAAGGTCGCGCCGCAGAAAAAGTCTAAACATTAAAATTTCAAAACTGACGCTATAAGGCAAAGCCTCGCGCAGAAACCGACAAAATTTAAAGCTTTGCTCGCGCACTCCGCCGCTAAATTTAAAAGGCGAAATTTCACGCCCAAATTCTACGAGCATAAAATTTCAAAGCGCGATCGAGGCTTAAAATTTAGCCGCAAGCCGTGCAAACGAAGCCAATGCCCACGCGGAATTCCGCGAGCATTAGTCTATCGTAGCCTGCTCCTCTTTTTGCTTGTAGCTTTCGATAAAATCGCCCACGCGCATATCGTCGTAGCCCTCGATGCCTACGCCGCACTCGAAGCCCTTGGCGACTTCCTTGGCGTCGTCTTTGAAGCGCTTGAGCGAGCTGACGTTGCCCTCGAAAACGATGACGCCCTCTCTGATTACGCGGATCTTCGCGCCGCGAGCGATGAGCCCGTCGGTAACCATGCAGCCCGCGATCTGCCCGATCTTAGGCACGTTGATGACCTGGCGGATCTCGGCTTGACCCAAGGCCTCCTCGCTGATGATCGGGCTCATAAGACCGCCCAAAAGCGCCTTGATATCGTCGATGAGATTGTAGATGACGTTGTAGGTCTTAATCTGCGCGCCGCGCTCCTTAGCAAGCTCTTTGATCTCGCCCGTAGGACGGACGTTGAAGCCCAAGATTACGCAGTTTTCGCTAGCGCTTGCTAAGGCGATGTCGTTTTGCGTGATACCGCCGATGCCGCTGTGGATGATATCGACCTTGACTTCGTCGTTGCGGAGCTTCTCAAGGCTTGCTTTGATAGCCTCCAGCGAGCCCGCAACGTCGGCTTTGACAATCACTGGCAGACTTTTTAGCGAGCCTTCGGCGATCTTGGCGCTTAGCTCGTCAATAGTAACCTTGGTCGATTTGCTAAGCTCTTTTTGGCGCTGATGCTCGTAAATTTTACTCGCGTACTCGCGCGCTTCCTTATCGCTTGAAACGCCAATTAGCGTCTCGCCCGCACCCGGAACCTCGCTAAGGCCTATGATGACGCCGCATTCGCCCGGTAAAATTTGCTTTAGCGCCCTACCCTTATCGTCGCTAAGCGCGCGCACCTTGCCGTATGCGATACCCGCTACGACGGTATCTCCGACGTGCAGGGTGCCGTTTTGCACGATGACGGTGGCAACGGCGCCGCGCCCTTTTTGAAGGGAGCTTTCGATGATGGTCGCCTTAGCCTGCTTGCCAGGATCGGCCTTAAGCTCCAAAAGATCGGCTTGCAAAAGTACGATCTCTAATAAATTTTCAATTCCCTCGCCCGTTTTTGCGGAGATCGGCACGAACTCGTAGCTGCCGCCCCACTCGGTAGGCATGATGTCAAGCTCTGCAAGCCCGGTTTTTACGAGATCGGGATTGGCATTAGGCTTGTCCATCTTATTTATCGCGATGATGATCGGCACGTTTGCCGCCTTGGCGTGCGCTATGGCCTCCTTAGTCTGAGGCTTGACGCCGTCGTCTGCGGCCACTACGATGATTACGATATCGGTAACCTCGGCTCCACGCGCGCGCATCGAAGTAAAGGCCTCGTGACCCGGAGTGTCTATAAAGGTAATCTTTCTGCCGTTTTTCTCGACCATATACGCGCCTACGTGCTGCGTGATGCCGCCCGCTTCGCCGCTTGCTACGCGAGAGTTTCGGATGTAATCAAGCAGGCTCGTTTTGCCGTGATCGACGTGTCCCATAATGGTGATGACGGGCGCTCTAGCGATTAAATTTTCTTCGCCTTCGCTGTCCTCGTAAGCCTTGATGTAATCAAACTCCTGCGCCTCATCGATGATATTTACTTCGATACCGAATTCGCTTGCTAAAATTTCTATCGCATCCTCGTCCAAAAAGTCGTTTTTCGTCGTCATCATCCCAAGCGCAAATAACTTGCCGATGATCTCGCTAGGCTGCTTTTTGATCTTATCGGCGAACTCATAGACGCGGATCTCTTTTGGGATATTTACAGAGCTTACGATTTCGCTACCCTGCTCGCGAGGAGCTTTTTTATGCTTTTTGCGACCGCCGCGACTTATACCGCCTTCACTGCTAAAAATTTGATTCTGCGAGGCGCGATAAATATTGGGTTGGTTTTTACTTTTGGTGCGGTTTTCGGTCTGAATTGGTTTGACGGTGAAATCGGGCATTACCACGACATCCTCGTCCTCAATGACGATATCCGCCATCTCGTGATCAGGAATGATGTCGATTTTAAGGGCATCCTCTTTTTTAGCGGCGGGAGCTTTTTTCTTTTCGATCTTTTTCTTTTTCAAATTTAGTTCAGCGTTTGAAAAGATCGCCTCTAGGCTCGCACTTATCTTTTCGCGCCTAGGCTCGGTCCTATCTTGTGCCGCCGGGGCTTGAACTTCCTTTTTCTTTTTTACGATGACTAGGCCACGACGCTTTTGCAGGCTCTCGCTAGCGATGCTATCGCCGCTGTTTATCTGCACCGGCGCAGGCTTTGAAGCGGTGTTTTGCTTCTCCTCTTTCTCCTGCGGGGCGGAGGAAATTTCTTCTTTTTGATTTTGAGATTTTTCGGTTTTTGCCTCAGGCTCTTGCGTACGCGCTTTTTCTTTGCTAGGCTCTTTGGCGCTCTGCGCGGACTCTTTGGATTCGGAAGCTTTTAAGCTTTCCGCCTTTTTAGGGCTCTCTTTTTTAGCGGTTTTTTTAGTTTCGCTCTGTTTTTTAGCGGGCTTATTCTCGTCTTCTTGCGCTTTTTCGGAGCTTTTTTTCGCAGGCTTTGACTTTTTCCCCGGCAAAATTCCCGTCTGAATATAATCATAAATAGCAGCAGCTTCTTCCTCGCTTACTTTATTCGACGCGGTTTTTACCCTCTTAAAGCCCATCTCCTGCGCTTTTTCGATTATCTCTTTGCTTGCGTATCCAAGCTCGTCCGCGATATCTTTAATCAGAACACCCATTTAAAACCCTCTCCTTGATATGTCCCAAATCTGCGCTAGACGCAAATTTAGATAGATATTTTGAAATTTTCTCTTTTTGATTTATGCAACCGTCGCAAATATAAAATTGTCTGTTTGAGCTTATATTTTTAAAATTTTGCAAAAAGGCGTGGAGTTCGCGCTTGGCGAAGCGCCCCTTACAAATAACGCACATCCTAATCGGTTCGCTCATGCGATTATATCTTTATTTTTCTTAGTCAATATTAAAGCCGCCGTTGTCGATATCTAAAATTTCGACGCGGAAGTTTTGAAAATTTTCGCTAAGGCAGGCTTTAAGCTTCGCGGCGTCGGATCTGTAGGCTAAATTTAAAAAGCTTGAGCCGCTGCCCGAGAGCGAGCTCATAAGCGCGCCGTTATCATAGGCGATCTCGCGCACCCCAAAAAGCTGCGGAAGCACGCCCATACGCATCTGTTCGTGCATCTTATCGATACAGGCATAGCGCAAGCTGTCGTAGTCGCGTCGCATAAAGCAAGCGGTCAGAAACGCCGCGTGCGAGAGGTTGCTAACGCAATCTTTGATCGAAAAGCTCTTAGGCAGCTTGCCGCGAGATTCGTTCGTAGGCATCGGCGTATCGGGAATGACAACGACGGCTTGCAGATCTTGCGAAATTTCGCATTTTTGCGTGCGAACCGTCTTGCCGTCCACGACGCTGCTGACAAAGCCGCCGAGCGTCGCGGGCGCGATATTATCAGGGTGATTTTCATATTCCAGCGCCGTGTTTAAAATCTTAGCGCGATCGATCTCAAAACCGCAAATTTTATAAGCGCTTGCGATAGCGCCTACGATCACGGCCGAGCTACTGCCCAGCCCGCGCGAAAACGGGATGTTGTTGTGAAAGGCGAATTTAAAATTTAACTCTTGCCCGCCGCCTAGTTTTCTGTAAATTTCATTGAAAATATTCAAAAAAGCATTGCCCTTCTTAAGCCATGCTCTGTCGCTGCCCTCGCCGCTAAGCGATACGCAAAAAAACTTCTGCTCGGTAATCTCTACTTCGTTAAATAGCCCTAGGCTAAGGCCGAGCGCGTCGAAACCGGGGCCTAAATTTGCGCTCGTCGCAGGAATTCTTATAATCAAGCTCTCTCCTAAACCGCTTCTATGATGTAATTTGGAAGTATATCATCGCTTTTATTTAAAACCGATAAATCCTGCGGCAAAGATAGCGCGACGGGGGCGCATTTTTTCATCCTGATTTCGCTGCGATCGTAAACGTAGCTGAAGTTTTTATTCGCTCTGATCGGCCCGAAGCCGCTTAGCTCAAAGCCGCTGATGGCGTACAGCGGCACATCAAGGGCGATGCTAAGCGTGCGCAATATCACGTAGCTTACCTTCATGCCCATGAAGCTGCCGGGAGTATTTGCGTAGATGAGATCTTTGATTTTGTAATCTTTTAAAATTTCGCTAAATTTAGCGATCAGGAAGTTATCGGCTTTTTCGTCTTTGGCGCTTGCAAATTCCGCTATCTTAGCGCCGTTTTCATAAACGCCGAGTAAGCATGGAGCGCTAAGAGCGGCAATTAGAATTTCAACCTCTTTGATTTTGCAGCCTTAAGCAAAGACTTTTTGATATTCGCGCACAACCTCGGCGGTAAGATCTACTAGCTCGAAATTTTTCGCATCGGCAAGGACTGCCAAAGTGAGTTTATGATTTAGATCGTGGCTTCCCGCAAACGCCGTGTAATCGCCCAAAATAGGAGCACCTACGAGCGCAAGATCGCCGATCGCGTCTAAAATTTTATGTCGGACGAACTCGTTTTCAAAACGCAAACCCTCGGGGTTTAAAATTTTATTTTCATCGATTACGACGGCATTTTCCAAGCTGCCGCCTAGAGCTAGACCCATGGAACGTAGCGCCTGTACGTCTTTCAAAAATCCAAACGTGCGCGCTCGCGAAATTTCTTTAAGATAGGCTTTTTTGCTAAATTCAAAAACATGGTGCTGAGTGCCGATGAGCGGATGGCTAAATTTAATTGTATAATCAAATTTAGGGCTCTTGCTAGGACTTAGTCGTACGAGCTTATCTCCCTCGCGAACTTCTACGGCACGCTTGATGATGAGAGCTTTTTTATTAGCGTCAAGCTCTCTTACTCCCGCTTCATCCAAAAGCATACAAAAGCTCGCCGAACTTCCGTCCATCACAGGAATTTCATTAGCATCGACGATGATACGGATATTATCAATACCATAGGCATTAATGGCGCTCATTAGATGCTCTATTGTTGATATATAGCCCTTCTCATTTCCTACGACAGTCGCCATCTGCGTATTTATGACGTTTTTCGGCTCGGCTTTAAAACTTATACCAAGATCGCTTCTGTAAAATACGATTCCACTGCCCGCTTCTAAAGGCTCTAACGTAAGTCTGATAGGCTCACCTTTATGCAGCCCGATGCCGACGTTATGGACTTTCTTAGCTATCGTTGTCTGTCTCATTTCTATCCTCGTTTTCATTAACCCGCGCATTATATCGAAAATTTTAAAATTTACTTACCTTTTTCTATTACTTTTTTGGACGATTCTAAGACGTCGGTAATGTTATCTTTCATCCACTTAGGATCCATCCACTCCTCGGGTCTTACGTCCACACCCTGAACTACGATGCCAAAATGCAGATGATCCCCGAAAGCAAAGCCGCTTGAGCCCGTCTGTGCTAGAATGTCGCCCGGCTTTACATCGCTGCCCACACTTAACTGCGTCGCCGAGCAGTGTCCGTAGATGCCGTATAATCCGAAGCCGTAGTAAATTCCTAAATTTAATCCGAAAATTCCGTTTTCCTGCGCGAAAACTACCTTGCCGTAGTTGCTCTCTTTGATATCAGCGTTTGCGACGCTTGCTAGATCGAGCCCCATATGCCATGACTCGCTTACTTGTTCGTCGTTCATAAAAAATATCCTATGATCGGCAAAGCTTGCTACCGCTGCGCCTTTGGCAAGCGGATAAAAAGGCTTTAGCTCAAATCCATTTATTTTATCCTCGTGCACCGCGCTAGTGGCAGCGTGCAGGTCATCTCCGTTTTTCTTACGCAGAGTTTCGTTTACGAATTTAAATTTCTCCAAATCGCTCATCGAGTTAAAATTCTGCGCGTACTGGCTGGCTAGGTCGCTTACCTTGCCGTTAATAAAACCCGGATTTAGCTTGATAGTAGAGACTTTATATTTTTTGTCCTGATAAAAATATTTGATTTGCGAAATGCTTTCGTTGCCTGCACGATCAGTGGCGACCGCTTCTGCGCGAAATTCCTCTAAATTTGCAGGCCACGCTACGAGAGATGCATAATAACCCTCTTTTACAAAAGGAATCGCTTTAAAAATTTTGCCATAGTTGGTTTTGATATAGACTTCGTTTAGGCGCTCGTCTTTTGCCGAAAATACAACCACGGCGCTACCGCCTTTAGTGATTTTATAGGATTGATTGATGATATTTATGAGAGGCTTTTTGTCATCTATTATTATATTTGCCGTTTTTACGCTCTTATTTCCTTGCGCAAAATTCCACGAGCTAATGTCGTTTGCAAAAACCTCAAGCTTGTAGTTTTTATCTTTATTAAGCATCAAATTTTTAGGAAATTGCACGGCAAGCTCTAGCGTCGTTTGCGGAACGTTCAGCTCCTCATTTAGTAGCGGTATCGTGCTGGCTCCGTCATTTAAGTTAACGCGAACGAGCTTAATGCCGGTATCATCTGAAATTTTAATCTTTAAAGGCGAGGTTAAATTCCAATAAATTTCATTTTCCAGCGCAATTTGCGGAGGATTTTTTTCAAATTTAGGCGAGGTAAAAATTCTAAAGATTCCATAAACCAAAGCGCATATTATAATAAGAAATATTAAAATTTTAAGCTTCGTTCCATTGCCATTTCTACGCATAAAAGAGCCTTTGATATGATTTTAGAGCGCGATTTTACAAGCTTAACTTAAATTATCGGTAAAGCGAGGCAAAATTTAACGCAAATGTTTAGCGATTTACGAGGCGATTTAAAATTTTAAATTCTAGCGATTTTAGAATCTCAAAATTTATGAGCTTTAAAATTCAGTGGCGCGCTAAATCCTATGCAGTGAAATTCCGCGCACAACAAAGCGGCGTTTATCGTCTATATCGTAATTTTTAAAATTTCAATATTAGAATTTCTTTAAATTATGCTAATGGTTTGTATTGATTTTTTAGAATTCTTATACTTAAAATTTTACCATACGAATGGAATTTCAAACTATCTTGATAAATAAAATTCTAAAAAATTCAAAGCAAGCTACGCGTTTAAATTTCATCCTAAGCCGAGCGGAATTCCAATTGAAATTTAGCTCAAACCGCCTACAATAGCTGCAAATAAGCGCTACACAAAAAGCTAAAATTGCGAGCATTATTAAATTTAAGGCGTGCGGTAGAAATTCTACGCACGCCACAGCGTTCGCAAGTCGTCGCGTTTAATTAAATCTAGCGCCGATACTAAATTCGAAGCTATTTGTGTCGTCGTGCGGTTTTTTATTAAGCGGCTTGACGAAGTATAACTGCAAAGGCCCCATCGGCGTCATCCACTCGATACCGGCGCCCGTGCTGTAGCGCTCCTCCTCATTCCAGTCATGATCGCCGATCATTCCGTAGTCAAAAAACGTTACGAAGCGCATTTTAAGCCTATCAACTACCGGAAAGCTTAGCTCAAAGGAGTTATTGAAACTCTGCATACCGCCCGTCTCAATATAGCGGCAATTATTTGCATTTAAGCAGATCTCTTTTTTCGGGATACTGCGACCTTCGTAGCCTCTAATGCTTTTCATTCCGCCTAGGAATAGCTTTTCGTTGATCGGAATCTTTTTATTACCTTCCCACATATAGCCCGTTGCAGCTTTGTATCTAAAGATAATGTCGTGATCGATATAATCTCGCAAGCCAAAATAGTAGTTAAACGATCCTCGCGCCTTGGTGTAGTCCATATCGCCGCCAAGACCCGCGTATTCTAAGCTAGCACTTGCGATCATACCGCTTCTTGGCAAGTAATAATCATCTGTGCTGTTGTATGTAATAGACGGGATAATCGAGCTTTTTAAATTCTTGCCATCTAGATAGCCTGCTTTGGCGTAATATTCGTTTAAGCCCTTAATCTCGCTTTTTTCGAGATAATATGTAAGGCTTACATCGGTATTACGCCCGATCTTGCGACCGCCCGTGATTGAAAATCCGTAAGATTTCTCATCGTAGTCGTCCCAGTCGTAATCGTTGGCAAAGATCGATCCGCCTAAGCTATACTCAGAATCAAATACTCTAGGATTGGTTAAGCTCAAGCGTCCGCTTAGCTGATCGTCACTTTTTTCGACCGAGAATGCGCCGTGAAGACCGGTGCCGAATACATTACGATCGCTGATACCGCCGCTAAGTAAAATTCCATCCTCGCTGCCATATCCGATACCACCCGTGATAGAGCCTGTAGGAGCTTCTTTAACTGCGACTTCAAGATCGATCTGATCGTTAGAAACGCGGTTTTCTTTAATCTCCACCTCATCGAAATACCCCGTGCGTTTTAAAGAATTTAACGAATCGTTGTAATCGGTTTTGCTATATAAATTTCCCTCGGTCAGATACATCTCGCGGCGGATAACCTTATCCTCGGTCTTATCGTTGCCCGAAATCGTTACGTTTCTAATATAGACTTTATCCTCCGGGATGACTTGATACGTGATAGCGACCGTGCGAGCTTCTTTGTCCTGCTTAGTCTTAGGCACGATGCGCACATAGGCGTATCCCTGATCCGCGACTAAAGTCTCTAGCGTATTCATATCGCGGCGCAAACGCTCGGAATTCATTGTATCGCCCTTTTGAAGCTTAAAATCGTCCAAAACTTTTTCTTTATCAAGCTTGATTATATCTGCAGGATACTCGATATCTACGGAGCTTACGGTATATTGCTCGCCCTCGCTGATATAGTAGGTAAGATCGGCAGTGTAATTATCCATATCGGCATTAAGTAGTGGCGCCGAAACCTGCGCGTCTAAGTAGCCTTTTTTATAATATTCTTCTTGAATTCTATTTGCGTCGTTAGGAAGCTCGGCGGTTTTTACCTTGCCATCGTTAAAGCCCCACATCCAGCCCAGCGTCTCGCGTTCTTTATTGGCAACGGATGGCTCTATATCGTCATAGTCGAGCTTGTCTGCGCCTACTAAATTTACCTTATCGATGATGATATTTTCGCCGCGATTTACCTCGATCGTTAGCAAGATGACCGATTTATCGTCGTTGATCGGCTTTGGATAAAATTCCACCACGGTGTCGAAAAAGCCCTTGACTTCGTAGTATTGCTTGATACGGGTCTCCGCTTTTTTAGCAGCCACCTCATCGTAAACCTGACCCGGACGCAAGCCGATGAGCTCATTGATCTTGTCGCGGTCGTTGGTAACTACGTTTTTGATCTCGACCTTGGCGATAGTCGGTTTTTCGGTTACGTTGATAGTGACCGCGCCGCCTTGTTCGCTGATATAAACGTCGCTGAAATAGCCCTGCTCAAATAGTTTTGAAATCGCAGCATTGGTGTTTTCGCCGTTAAGCTCATCGCCTACCTTAAGTCCTGAAATTTGCTGTGCGACCTGTGGAGAGAGATGCCTTAGCCCTTCAAATTTAATGGATTTTATCTGCGCGGCGCATGCCACGGAAATCCCGCCTACTAAGAGTAAAAAAACGCTTTTTTTCATAAAATTTTACCTAAAAACGAAAATAATTTGCGTATAATACCACATTAAAATTAAAACTTGCATATATCAAAAAGGAATTTTATGAAGATAGGAATTATCGGCTTGGGTCTCATCGGCGGCTCTCTTGGGCTATGTCTAAAAAGCACCAAAATCATTAGCGCCGTCTATGGCTGCGACATCAGCCGCGAAAATGAAAAAGAAGCTCTGAGACTTGGGCTCGTGCATGAAATTTTAAGTCTAGAGCAGATGAAGCAAAGCTGTGACGCGATCTTTCTTGCAATCCCCGTGGAGGCAATTATTGAGACGTTGCAAAAACTAAGCGACTGCAGAAGTGAAACGACAATCATCGATCTGGGAAGCACGAAATTTAAAATTTTGCAAAGCTGCCCGCCGCAGATCAGACGAAATTTCATCGCAGCGCACCCAATGGCTGGTACCGAAAACTCCGGCCCGCAAGCGGCATTTAAAGAGCTTTTAAACGGCGCAGTAGTCGTCATCTGCGACGATCACGGCGCAGACGAAGTGCATATCAAACGAGCGGTCGAAATTTTTTCGTTCGCGGGAATGAAGATCGTATTTATGGACGCAGAAAGCCACGATCACCACGTAGCGCTCATCTCGCACCTGCCCCACGCGATCAGCTACTCGCTCGTAAACAGCGTGCTAAAAGAGGAAAATCGCCGCAACATCATAAATTTAGCCGGCGGTAGCTTTTCGGGCATGAGCCGTATCGCCAAAAGCTCGCCGCAGATGTGGGTCGATATTTTTAAGCAAAACCGCACAAACCTGCTGGACGCTATAGATGCTTTTAAAAACGAGTTGGATCTTTGCGTACAGATGATTGAGGGCGAGCGCTGGGATGAGCTTGAGGCGTGGATGTATGAAGCGCGTAAGCTAAGGGATATTATTTAAAATTTACCCGCACGGCTAGGCTGCGCGATGAGCGCGGTAAAAACTTGCCTTTAAAATTTATCGCGTTTATAGCCTACGCAAATTTAAATTTTAATCCGCGCTATCCCGATACAAACTCAAAAATCTATGCACTCCTGCGTAAAAATTTTCTTTGAGGGAAACTCCAGCGCGCAAAGCCTCGCCTTCTCGCCCCAGTGCTTTTTATAAACACAGCCCAGATCGATATTTGCGCTAAATTCCGTAATGACGGGCTTTTTTACTGGCGTGTGCCCGTAGACATTAAAAATTCCATCATTCGCGCTATCATCTCCGCGCCCGCTTAGCACGTGAGCGGCGAAGCTTTTCGCGCGCTCTGCATCGCGTCTAATCCCCCACGCGCGACCCACTGCGGAGTGCGATACGACGAGGGCGCGACCGCTTTCATCACACAAATCATACTCCAGGTAAATCGGCAGCCGCGAGACAAACCGCAGATGCTCCTTGCATTGTTTCACGCCTCCGTGACGATAATACGACGCTAGCGTCGCTTCACCGCCGTTATTAAATAGCCAGCTTTCATCCAGGCTAAAAAATGCGTAGAGGTCATTTGAGCTCGTAAATTTGCCCGTCTTTGCGCACCTTAGGGCAGTTTTTGCGTTGCTTACAAAGCGCTTTTCGTGATTGCCCATCACCGCGTCATATCCGCGGACGCGCACAAGCTCCACCACATCCGCGCTCGCAGGACCTCGGTCGATCAGATCGCCCACGAAGCAAATTTTACTATCAAATTTACGCGGCAGCTGCTCTATCAGAGCCAAAAGCGATCTGTAGCAGCCATGCACGTCGCCGATAATGTAGATATTTTGCATAATTTCTCCTTAAATTTTAACGCCATCGTCTTTTAATGCGCGGGCTATGATATAAGCGGTAGATAAAAGCTCTGCGCTAAATTTTAAAATTTCGCGCGCTAGGACTTGGGCGGATAAATCTGCTTTAGGACCTCGGCTACGACGATCATAAAAAGAACGATAGATATTAATGCGCTAAGCAATGCGGAATAGAAGTCAACAAGGTTTGTATCCGAAATGCAAACAGCCGCAATTATTATCCCTAAATATGGCGATAGTATCCAAATCGCCACGATCGGCAAAAACAGATTGACGAAAAAATTCACAAGCCTATCAAAATCCTTTAGCTTTTTGGCAAGCACCGCGCAAACCCCGCAAAAAGATATCCACAAAAATATGAAATATACGCACTTCTGCTGTAGCCATTCTATGGGATCGTCATCCCAGACGCTAGACGTGTCAAAAATCCGCCATACCACAAAATCGCCCAAGCTCGAAATATTCATCAAGCAAAAACTCATCGAAAATGCGCAGGCTATAATTTTTAAAATAATCATCAAAGCTCCTAAAATTCTAAATTTAGCTAAAAAATTCCTCGATCAGCCGCGCCATCTCGCTCTCGGCGGCGACGTGATTGATCTGCTCGCGAAAGCTTGCAGCATTTTCGCGCCCCTTGGAGTATTCGTGCAGATGCTTGCGAAATATCGCTACGCCGTGGCTACCGTAATGGCCGAGCATTTGGGAGAAATGATAAAGCACGAGCTCTCTTTTTAGCGCGTCGCTTGCCTGTTCGCCCGTTTTGATCTCGCGAAAGATCCACGGCCTGCCGATTACCGCGCGACCGATCATCAGCGCATCCGCGCCGCTAAGGTCTCGCACTGCGGGCGCATTGGCGGAGTTTATGTCGCCGTTTGCGATCACGGGGATTTGCAGCGCGCATTTGGCTCTTGCGATCGCGCCGTAATCCACCGCCGCGCTGTATCCGCCCGCTCTGGTGCGGCCGTGAATCGCGATAAAATCGGCTCCTGCGCTTTGTACGGCGCGCGCGATATTTTCGATATCCACGGTGCCGAAGCCCAGCCGCACCTTCGCGCTCGTAAATTTTTTGTTCGAATACTTTTTGATCATCTCAACCAGGCGCGACAGACGGGGCAGATCAAGCAGCAGCGCCGAGCCGGCGCCCTGCTTTACGACCTTGGGAACGGGGCAGCCGCAGTTTAGATCGATGCCGTCGATGCTGTCAAATTTATTGATGAGCAAAACCGCCTTTTTGATGATCTCCGCATCGCTGCCTGCGATCTGCACGAAAAAGGGGGTTTCCGCGGCGTTTTTTTCGAGCATCTTTAGCGTCTTTTCACCCTCGAAAACAAGGGCGTTTGCGCTTATCATCTCGCTTACGGTCGCGTCGCAGCCGAATTTTTTCACTACGCCCCGCAGCGGCGGATCCGAAAAGCCCGCCAAAGGCGCCAAAAATAGAGGGTCCCTTTTAAAAAAATCTTTCGTCATTTTAAATTTCTCATTTTGATTTCGTCCAAATTTAAACCTTTAAATTTAACGCCGCAACGCTTGCAGCGGGTTCTGTCACAAGCTTTAAAATTTTAAATTTCATAGACCGCGTATTCGCATTTAGGCGCGATTTTATTTTTAAGCTTGGCTAATTTGCATGGCGGCAAAACGGCAGCAAAGATGATCGCCACTAAATTTTATTTGCGCGGCGAACCCAGCAAGCAGCTTGCAAAACGCCGCACGGATTTTAAAATTTCAGCACTTTATTCGGCTAGCAAGTCTTGCGCTTTACGTTTAAATTTTAAATTTAATCGCGTAAATGCAAAATCCGTTTACGCGCACACTACACAAACAAATCTTTTAAATTTTACCGCTTGTACGCATTGATCTTTCGATAAATTTTGAAATTTCAAATTTGCGCGAGTTAGAATTTTACCCGCACTTTAAAATTTATCGCGCAGGCTGTGTTTAATGGACGCAAAGAGCGTAAAAGCAGCCTCTCTTACCCGCATAAAACGAACTCGCAAAATTACCGAGCTAAAATAACAGCGACGCAGGAACGTTTTTGCCGTTATCGCGCAAGAATAACAGAATTTTGAACTTCTCAAACTCGTCGCCGTCGGCAAGGCTTAGCTGCTCTCTAAACTCGTCGATCATACCAAGCTCATATAACGCGTACAGATATGCCTCGGTTGCTTCTTGATTCTCGTTTTTGAGCCGCTCGAAAAAGGCTTTGTATTGCTCTGGAGCGAGATGATTTTTTAGCTTTTTGGCAAAGCCGATAAAATCCTGCTCGTTAAATTTTTCATTATTTACGAGATCGAAAAGCTCCTCGCTACTGATCTCAAAGCTCGCGTCATTCACCGCGCGATCCACTAAAATATTTACCTCGGCTATATCTTGAGGAATTTTATAGGCCTTGATCTTATCGTAGCTTCCTTTGGCAAGCGCTACGGCATAGGCTTTTTTAGTGATATTTTCGCTATAAACGCCCTTAGTTTTTAAAATTTCATACGCATACGCAGGCTCGGCGTCGAGGCGGTTGAGTTCGTTTTGTAAAAATAGTCCGTTATCTTTAGGAAGTTTATATTTTCGCAGATCCGCCACTTCGCCGTTTTTAACCTTCTCGATAACGCCTATGACCTCTTTTAGATCCTCATTTTTGACATCTATGCCGGTGCTATCGTACCACGGAGATAAAATTTTAGTAAGCTCGCTCGGATCTTTAAAATACTCGGTTTTAAAGTCTTTATTGGTATCAAGACCCAGCAAAACCTCTTTACTCATCGCATCGTATGCGCTTAGATCCTTTGCGATCGCCCTTTTTGTGCGGTAAAACGCGAAGCTATGAAAAACGATATGAAAAATCGCCAAAATCATATATAAAATTAACGGCAGTACGATCCACACCGCCACAGGAAGCGTAAGCGTAAAACCGAAAAGCCCCAGTGTATAGCTACTGCTTTGCTGCGTAAAAACTAAAATCGCGACGATTGCGATATAGACGATCGAATATAAAAAGAATTGCTTGGTTTTCATAGCTAACTCCTATTTTGCTTTTCCGCCTGTTCCTTGCACGAAATGCACAATCTCGCCTCCGGATTTACTTTAAGACGCTCTAAGCTTATCTGCTCACCGCAGCTCTCACAAAGTCCATAAGTGCCGTTTTCGATGCGCTTAAGCGCGCTTTCGATCTCTAAAAACACCTTTTGTTGATTAACATTGAGCGAGTATTCGATGCTTAAATCCGTATTCATGCTCGCTACGTCAAAATCATCCGCAGCTTTATTTTCGCGCAATTCCGAAATTTCATTTACAGAGCTATTAATATTGGCGATGAGTTGCTCTCTTTTTTCTTCTAGAATTTTCTTGTAAAATTTCAACTCGTTTTTCTTCATTATTTCCCTTTATTTGTGATATGGATGGTTTGCGTTAATGCACAATGCGCGAAAAATTTGCTCAAAGAGCAAAAGTTTAGCGATTTTGTGCGCTAACGTAAGCCTGCTAAGACTGATTATTTTATCGGCTTTTGCCTTAAAATTTTCACTAAGCCCATAAGCGCCACCGATGAAAAACGACACGGCGCTTTTATCCTTTAGCATACTCGCAAATTCCACACTATCTAGCTCCTGCCCGCGCTCATCCAGAGCAACGACGTATCCGCTAAGACGCGGTAGATAAGCTTCATCATACGCCTTAAGCGCTAGCTCAGCAGATGTGCTTTGTGCGCGAGCGATATTAGCATTAAAAAACGTCTCATCTCGCACCGCGGCAAATTTAGCCGCCATTTTTTTATAATCGCTTATCGCGCCTGCGAACTCGTCCGTGCCCTTTTGGATGGAATTTACCGTTATCTGCACTACTCTTCGCTTCCCTCTTCGTGTAGCGACTTATCGCTCGTGTCATCGATCTGCACGGCGTTTTTGCTAAGCACGTTGATTATATCGCTTAAATACTGTCTCATCTCAGCTCTAGGCACGATCGCATCAATTAGTCCGTGCTCAAGCAGAAATTCCGATCTCTGAAAGCCCTCTGGAAGATCCGCACCTATGGTTTGCTTGATGACGCGCTGCCCGGCAAAGCCGATAAGAGCGCCGGGCTCTGCGATGATGATATCTCCCAGCCACGCAAAAGACGCGCTCACACCGCCCATCGTAGGATCGGTAAGAACGGAGATGAAAGGAATCTTATGCTCGGATAAAATTTTAAGCGCGGCAGAGGTTTTGCTCATCTGCATTAGCGAAAAGGTGCTTTCTTGCATCCTTGCGCCGCCGCTTGCGCTTACGATGATTAGCGGCTCGTTTTTATCCAGACTGCGCTTTACGGCGCGCACGATCTTTTCGCCCTCCACGGAGCCTAGGCTTCCGCCCATGAAGTTAAAATCAAACACCACGAGCTGAATTTTTTGGTGACTTATGGCGCCCTCGCCCGCGATCACTGCGCTAAGCCTGCCCGTTTTTTCTTTGCTCTCGGCAATACGCTTTTTGTAGGATTTTTTATCGACGAATTTTAGCGGATCTATGGGCTGCAAATTTTGATCGTACTCCACGAAAGAGCCTTCATCGCAGATCAGATCGATGCGAGCCTGCGCGTCAAAACGAAGGTGATAGTTACACTTGGGGCAAACGCTATGATTTTGCTCGACCTCTTTGCTATACATCAGCGCGCCGCATCCTGGGCACTTGATCCAATGCGTAGGAGCTTCGCTCGGTGCGGGCTGCGTTCTACGTATTTTTGAAAATAGATCTCCAAAATTCATATGATTTCCTTTAAATTCTATGAAATGAAACTTCTGATTATAACCTAAAATTCTTTATTTAAATTTATATTTGAATTTCGCTAAAATAGGAAAATGCAAGGATTTATATTAAAAACGACCAAGGTTAGGGATGAGGACTGCATCGTAGACATACTAAGCGAAAGTGCGCTCGTGCGTGCGTACCGCTTTTACGGCGCGCGCCATTCAAACATCATCCAGGGCTATAAAATCGACTTCGAGCTCTCGCAAAATCAAAATTTCCTCCCGCGCCTTAGCGGCGTGATGCATCTGGGATACGCGTGGCTCGCAAGCCGCGAGAAGCTGCTATTTTGGCAGCAGTTCATGCGGCTTTTGCACGCGCATCTAAAAGATGCCGAGCATCTGGATAAATTCTATTACGAGCTGCTAAACCACGCTGCTATGCGCTTTGGCAAACAAAATCCGCGCCGCATAATCGTTGAGAGCTACGTTAAAATTTTAGAATTTGAGGGGCGGTTGCACGACGAGCCATATTGTTTTTTATGCGACGAAGAAATTTTAGAAAATATCGCGCTGTGCCGCGGCTTTTTGCCTGCGCACGAGAGCTGCGCGCAAAGAACGGGCTTTGCGCAGGATGAAATTTTAGAATTTTTACGAAGCAAAAAGACGCTAAATTTAAACGACGAGACGGTAGAGAGGCTATACGACATAACGCTTGAGGGGCTTTGATCTGTAGCGCATTTGATGTGGACGTAAAATTTCAAAGCTTGGGTGCTAAATTTAAAATTTCATAGAATTTCAAAATTTTATGAACGGGCGGTTTTGTACTTTATCTGCCTTTTCTCGCGCAAAGCCAAACAATCGCATTGCGCGGGGTTTGCATTAAATTTTAACTGGACTAGCTAAAAAGCTTTTTCATCGCCTTAAAAAACATTGCGGTAAGCGGATTTGATTTGCCTGAGACCTTTGCGATCCAGCTCTCGTAGGTCTCGCCTTTGCTTTTTAAAAAGTCCACGAGCGCCTTCTGGCTGGCCTGCATACCGCCGTTTCTTTCGGCATCCAGCAATGCCCTATAAATTGGCTCTATAGTTTCGATCGCAGATCTTGGCGGAGCCTTGCGAAATGCCGTGTATTCGGTGATCTGCCCTGTCACAGGATCTTTTTTAGAAGTAAATTCCGTAATGACCCAATAAAAGCGCCCGTCTTTGGCTAAATTTTTAACCACGGCGGTAAAATCCTTGCCTTGTTGTATCGTATCCCACATAAGCTTAAACGCTATGCGCGGCATGTCCGGATGTCGTATGATGTTATGCGGCTGCCCCAAGAGCTCAAGCTCACTATAGCCACAAATCATACAAAAATACGGATTTGCAAACGTGATAATGCCCTTCGGATCGGTTTTGGAAACGATATAGCGCTTCTCATCGAGTTTGATTTCCTGATTAATCGGAGTCGGTCTTTGCATTTTTAATCCTTTGCTTAAAAATTTATTGCAGAGTATATAAACTGTCTCTTATACACATCTGACGCTGCCGACGATCTTACGCG
>UQCL01000035.1 GCA_900539505.1 uncultured Campylobacter sp.
ACGAGATGCAGCGTAGTCTCGTGGGCTCGGAGATGTGTATAAGAGACAGTACAAGGAGAGATCATGAAAACGATCCAAGCGGCTGAGATTACAAAAGTAGTCAGCGAGCTTTGCAAAAAAGCCTGTTATCACGTCACGCCAGATATGCGCGCGGCATTTGAGAAAGCACGCGAGAATGAGACTTCGCCTATCGGCAAAGATATCTTAGGAAAGCTCTTGCAAAATGCCGATTTGGCGGCGAAAGAGGTCGCGCCGATCTGCCAAGATACCGGTATGACGGTGGTTTTTGTCGAACTCGGTCAGGATGTGCATATCGAGGGCGGATATTTGGAGGATGCTATCAACGCAGGCGTTGCGGACGGCTACGTAGGCGGCTATCTGCGTAAATCCGTGGTCGCAGAGCCGCTTTTTGAGCGAAAAAACACCACGAATAATACCCCTGCGGTCATCAATACGCGTATCGTCCCCGGCGACAAGCTTAAGATCAAAGTAGCCCCGAAGGGCTTCGGCAGCGAAAACAAATCGGTACTAAAAATGCTCGTTCCCGCAGACGGTATCGAGGGGGTAAAAAAGGTATTTTTAGAGGCGGTTAAATACGCAGGTCCTAACGCTTGCCCTCCTATGGTCGTAGGCGTCGGTATCGGCGGCACAATGGATAAGGCGGCGCTTTTAGCCAAGCAAGCCGCGGTTCGCTCGATCGATAGCAGAAATCCCGACGAGCGCTACGCCAAGCTAGAGGATGAATTATTGGAGATGGCGCGCGCTACGGGCGTCGGTCCGCAGGGTTTGGGTGGCATAAACACCGCCGTTAAGGTAAATGTAGAGTGGTATCCGACCCACATAGCGGGGCTTCCGGTCGCCGTTAATATCAACTGCCACGCGGCTCGCCATGCCGACGCCGAACTATAAGGAGGAAATCATGTCAGAAGTTAAAAGAATTACCGCACCTTTCGATAAAAGCGTAGTAAAAAGCCTAAAGGCGGGCGATAACGTCCTAATCAGCGGCACCATCATCGCAGCTCGCGATGCCGCGCACAAGGCTCTAACCGAAACCCTCGCTCGCGGCGAGAAGCTACCCGTAAGCTTGGCTGGTGAGACAATATATTATCTGGGGCCGACCCCTGCTAAACCGGGACAGGCTATCGGTGCTGCAGGACCTACGACTAGCGGACGCATGGATAAATATACTCCTACGATGATAAACGAAGTAGGCATCAACGGCATGATCGGCAAGGGCTACCGCAGCGACGCCGTCGTCGAAGCGATGAAAAAATCAGGCTGCGTCTATATGGTCGCTATCGGCGGAGCGGGCGCGCTAATCAGCCAAAGTATCAAAAAGTACGAAGTGCTAGCCTATCCAGAGCTTGGCCCCGAGGCGGTCGCGCGACTTACCGTCGAGGATTTCCCAGCTATCGTAGCGATCGACAGCGAGGGCAACAACTTCTACGAAGTAGGACAGGCGCCCTATAGAAAAATCTAAATTTTGCTAGCGGCGTCCGCGCGGCGCTTTTTGCAGTGCGAGCGCCCGTAAATTTATCGGCGTTCGCTTGGGCGCCCTAAATTTCGCAGCATAATTTACGGCATTTATTTCGCGAAATTTTACGACTTGGCGCAGTGAAATTTTATAGCGAAATTTAAACGCGTCCGTAAAATTTTGTCTCTCTTACGGCGCGGAATTTTAAAATTTTGCGCCGCTTAAATTTCTACAGAAATTCCGTCTTTGTTTCATTTAAACAATCCGCCGCTAAAATTTAACCGAAAATTTACGCAAGTCTAAATTTCAAAATTTTGGCGCCGTTCGTAAGCAAATTTAAAGCCCGCAGGCGTCATAATCCATCTTAAATTTAAAAAGGAGCAAAATGGGCGCAAGCGAGCTGGAGAAGATCAGACTGGGGCTTTTGTATAAGGCGAAAAGAAATACGATCTTCGCGGCGGCGTGCATGCTCGGCTACGGCGCGTTTTCGGTATGCAAACTGCGCGACGGAGGAGAGATGACAGATTTGTTGTCTCTTATCGGATTATTCGCGGTTGTTCTTATAGTAGCCGTTTTGTGCGATGAAAGCTCCATAAAAGCTAAGATAATCTACGCTGCCTGCCTTTTTGCTATGAGCCTATTTCTAAATGATTTACAAAATCGCCCCACGATTTCCAAATATATCTTACTCGCGATTATAATTTTAATCTTGGCTGCTTATAGCTTATTCGTATTGTTTAGAGGCTTTAAGCAAGACTATTCGGTAAAATTTCAGTGCGCTTTTAAAGAGCACTATCTAATGCCTTATTTCAAGGCGTTCGGCTATCGATACGATATTGGAGGCAGTATCGATCCCGCCAAGCTTAAGCTCTCGGGGCTCTTTTTTCGACTAGATAAATTCAAAGGCGGCAACGACAGGGTCTCGGGCGTTTATGACGGCGTGAAGTTCGCATTTTGTGACGTAAGTTTATTTAATAGATTTTCGGAAAGCGAAATCCTCGGCACCTTTTTCTACGCGGAATTTAACAAACGCATAAGCGCCAAAACCCTGATTTTTCCCGCTCGCGCCGGCGCGCCGAACACAGGCGGGCTAAAAAAGATCGATATGGACGATGCGGAGTTTAACGCCGCCTTCGCCGTGTATTGCGAGGACGCGGCGGGCGCGATGTATATTCTAACGCCCGCCTTTATGCGGAGGCTCTTGCGCTTCGCAGGCGCCGTAGCCGCGCCCGTTAGCCTTAGCTTCGCAGATAGCAAAATTTATATTTTCGTAAATACGGGGCGCGATAATTTCGAGCCGGACATCGACGAAAGCGTACTGCGCCGCGACCCTGCCGCGCAGCTCAAGCGCGAGCTTTCGCACTTTTTGGCGATCGTAAAAAACCTAAAACTAAACGAAAGAATTTGGAGCTAGCGGGCGGCTCGCCGCAGTTTGGCACACTACGATCTCACGCTCCGTGCCGCGGTCTCGCACGCCTTGAAATTTGAAATTTTAAAATTTCGCTTTTTGATTTCGCGCTTTAGAATTTTAAGGCGCATAAAATCCCGCACGCTTTGAATTTAAAATTTTAATCCACGCCGAGGAATTCTGCACCGCAAAATTTAAAATTCTGAAATCAAAATTCCGCGCCTTGAAATTCTACGCTTTAACATTTAGAATTTTAAAATTCCACGGCCGAAATCTTACGCGCTTGAAATTTGAAATTTTTCTACGCTTTTAAATTTACAGCCCCAAAGCCTTAAAATTTAAATCCAAATCCGCTCGCTGCGGAATTCTGCAAAATTGCGAAATTTGAAATTCCTTGAAGTTGCAAAATTTCGTGAGGCTGCCGTTTGAAATTCGCCTTTCAAAGCATAAGGCTAAGCAGCAGCAAAAATCCGATGAAGCTTAGAGCGTTGCCGAAGGAGCCGCCGATGTGATCGCCGAGCTGCGTCAGCACGAGCGCGCCGCCTAGACGCAGACCTATTTGTAGCGCCACAGTCGCGATAAAATCTGCTGCGCGCCGAAATCCGCTGCGCGTATCGCCGAGCTTCATGCCGCGGCTTTGATTCCAAAGCCCGCTTACGCGGTAGTCTTTGTAGCGGGCGCGAAGAATATCGCCGTTTTGCAGCTCAAAGCTCTGCGAGGCGTCCTTTGCCTTGACGGATACCGCGACTTCGGCGGAGCGGGCGGAATTTATAAAATTTGCTGCGTTAGTAGAATTTGTAGAGCTTGTGGAATTCGCTGATTTCGCAAAATTCTTGATGCTCGCAGAATTTGTGGAATTTTCTGCGTCTAAATTCTTAAATTTCATGCAATTTTCGCCGTCCGAAAGCTCCGCTAAATTTTGATCTGCGCGTAGCGCGTCAGAGACGATACGCCGCTTGCTATCGCCCGATAAATACAGCCCGTCCAGCGCGAAGCCATAGTAATAAACGTCGCCGCTTTGCAGCACGCGCACGCCGCTAGCATAGCCCTCCGCTTCGCCGCTTCGCTTGGGCTCTTTGGAGTGCGGAAGCGCTGCGAATATGCGCCCAAACTTTGCGGCGCGCCAGTCTCTTCGCATAAACTTAAAGCTGCAATATGCAAAAGGCGCGAGGATGAGCAAGGCTAGCAGTCCGACAGGAGCCTTTGCATCAAAGATAAAGATTATGCAGTAGATACTCATTGCGGTCAGCGCTACGCCGAAGGCTGCGAATATCGCGGCGAGTGCCGTGCTACCGGCGTCCTTCCAGCGCTGCGCGCCTAGGCTTAGATTAACGAAATCTAGCGGAAGGACGGAAGCAGTGGAGTTTACCGAAACGTCGCCACGGCTCTCGCGAGTAGAATTTAAAGAGAGGGAGCCACTTAAATCTTTGCGGATAAAACCCGAAGCGGCAGAATTTATGTCGCTGCGATCTTTGCCCACTAAATCAGATACCGCAGAATTTTGGCGCACGCTTGCCGCGGTATCGCTATGTGCATCGCAGTCTAAATTTGCGACAGTGGAATTTCCGCTGTTTGGAACTTCGCAGCTAGGGCGCAGCATGGAATTTTCGCCGCTTAAATCGGCGCCGCTTAAAGCCTCGCGATCGGAATTTAAGCCCCTCAAAGCCTCTCCGCCGGAATTTGAGCTTGAAGCCTCGTATATCACCGCCAGCTCATCGCCCTCGCGTATCGGCAGATAAAGTCCGTCGCGTTTTAAGTCCAAATTTCCCGCAAAGCGCAGGCCCTCCAGCGTAAAGCTAAATTTCGCCGTGTCTGCAGCCGCGGACTCTAGCTTTAAATCCCTGACCGTGCCGCGAGCAAGTTTGATCTGCTGCGGTGAAAGAAATTTAGCAAATCCCATGCGCGCCTTTCAGATCTCGCAAAATTCCGCTCCTCCTATTTCGCGGCGGATTTTTTGCGAATCTGGATATTGATGAGCTCCACCAGCAGCGAAAACGCCATCGAGAAGTAGATGTAGCCCTTAGGTATGTGAAAGCCCAGCCCGTCGGCGATCAGTGAGACGCCCACTAGGATCAAAAAGGCAAGCGCTAAAATTTTGATCGTCGGGTTTGCGTCCACGAAGCGTGCGATCGCGCCGCTAGCGAGCATCATCACGCCCACGGCGATGATCACTGCGAGGATCATCACAGGCAGGTGCTGCGCCATGCCCACGGCGGTGATGACGCTGTCGAGCGAAAAGATGATGTCCAAAACGGCGATCTGCACGAGCGTGCCGCCGAAGCTTGCCTTGCCGCTGCTAGCGCTATGCTCGTGCGCCTCGCCGGTGGCGCTGGAGTGGATCTCGAGCGTGGATTTGACGAGTAGAAACAATCCGCCGCCGATCAGCACGAGATCGCGTCCGCTAAAATCGCGCGCAAGCACGCTAAATAGCGGTTTGGTTAGCCCCATGATCCAGCTTAGGCTAAGAAGCAGCAGTATGCGCGTGAACATCGCAAGCGCGAGCCCCATTATACGGGCGCGTCCGCGCTGCGCCTCGGGCAATCTGCCGCACAAAATTGCGATAAAGATGATATTGTCGATGCCAAGCACGATCTCAAGCCCCGTGAGCGTCGCTAGGCTGATCCATGCCTCGGGTGAGGCGATCCATTCAAACATCGGTTTCCTTTGGGTGAAATTTAAGCCGTGATGATAGCGAAAGTTTGGTTAAAATTTCTAAATTTTACCGCCTTCGTGCGCGAAACAGCGCGAGGAATTTCGGCGATGCGATGCGGACGGGCTATCTTGGAATTTTACCGCAAATTTATCGCGGCAAAATTGCGGCGCGCGGAATTTCGCGGGCGGAATTTCGCGGATTGAGAGAACGGAATTTTGGTGGCGAAATTTTAAAATTTAGGCTCTAAATTTACCCGTTTTTAAGCAGGGGGGGGGGTAGCATTATTTTTAAAATTTATCTCAAAGGAGCGAAGATGAAATATGCACTAGGTGTCGCGCTTGCGACGTTGATTTTAACAGGATGCGGCGCAGACGAAGTAGAGCTCGTGAAAAACTACACTCTGCCCGATTTTAAGTCTATGAGTATCGGCACGGCGATCGAGGGCTCGAAAATGTGTAAAAATATCACGTGGAGCAGAGAGGAAAACGGCGGATTAAAGACGGTCAAAATGGTTTGCGACCTGGATATGGAGAAAGTACTGGCAAATATTATAGAATCAAATAAAAAGCGCGAGCAAGATATGTTGAGCCGTATTTTAGATAGCGCCATGATCTTTTATGGAGGAAAGACTTATGATAAGCAAGATCTGCTTAAGATAGCGAACGAGCATTGCAAAATAAACAATGCGAAATTTCAAGAAACGCTCAAGACTAAAGGGAAAATAGATTATGACGATCAAAAAATGCTAGTTGATTGTGACGATAAGTTAAAAGATGAAATACTAAAGCCTGGCGATTCTAGAATTAACAAAACAAATTCTATGGGTGAGATTACGATGTTTTTGAAAGAAGCCGTTTATTTGTCTCAGCTAACGCCCGAACAAGAAAAAGCGCAGCTAGGAAAAGCGGCAAAGCTATCATCCTCCACGATTGAGTTAAATTTTGTAGTAAATGCCGACAATAGCGTAAGTCTGTCTAATAAATTCAAATTTACCCAAGACGGCAAAGAAGATTCCAATAATAGAATAAGCTCAAAAAAGATTCTCGCGGGCTTCTACGAAAGATAAAAAGACTCTTTGCTCGCGGCTAAATTTGATGAAATTTTAAAATTTAGCCGCTTTTTTATATCAAAATTTCATTCAAAATTTTACCCGCGGTTTTAAATTTAAAACGCAATGCCTTCTCGTCGTCAAGGCTAAATTTAAATTTTAGCTTTATTGCGGCGCGCGGACTGAATTTACGCTGCGCGGAATTTTAAAATTTATTCGGGCGCGGATAAGCGAGCGAGCCGAGCTTGCGATTTTAGATAAAATTTAGACCTTATACAGACTCTTACGAGATACAAAAGTGTGGGTTAAAATTCCTGCAAGCAGCGCAAGAGTAGGCCATAGCCGTGAGCGCGAGACGGGAGAGGTTCGGTTAAAATTCCGACGAGCTAGCCAAAAAGCGGATTCCGCCCGCCGAAACTAGCGACTCACCGTATTAACCAAAATTGGAAGTTTGTGCCTTTGGGTATGAGTTTCGGCGCCGTTTGCCTACGGAGTATCGGCCAAAATCGGCGGTTTTTTCTTGCTGATCAAGCAAGCTTGCTGTCGCGTTAATCAAAAAGCGAGGGTTGCAGCGATTTGATCTTGTAGCTTGCACGGTGAAACGGCGTGAGTCCGTACCGCTCGATCGCCGCGATGTGCGCACGCGAGCCGTAGCCTTTGTTTTGCGCGAAGCCATATTGCGGATAGCGCTGCGCGAGCTCATGCATCGTGCGGTCGCGCGTGACCTTGGCGAGGATGCTCGCCGCGCTTACTTCGGCGATTTGCGCGTCGGCCTTTACGAGCGTCTGAAGCCCGCGTACGCCGAAGTTTGCGTTGCCGTCGTAAATGATCTGTCCGCTAAAACCCATAAAATACGCGAGAATCTGCTCAAGCGCCGATCTTAGACACGAGCTTAGGCCCGCTTCATCGACCTGTGCGCTTGAAATTTCGACGATTTTGTAGCGCGAGTTTTCGATGATCTGGGCGTAAAGCTCTTCGCGGTGCTTTTCGCTTAGCTTTTTGCTATCGGCAAGTCCCGCGATCTCGCGCGCTAGCACGCAGCCTGCGACGCAAAGCGGACCCGCAAGACAGCCGCGCCCCGCCTCGTCGATGCCGCAAATTTGCCCGCTCACTGCGCGTCCTTTCGCACGACTGGCGCGGCGCCGCTTAGTAGGTCGTGTAAATTTAATCTATCTTTGCGAAAGAAGCAGATCAAAAGCCCGATGACGCTAAAGCCTGCAAACACGAAGCATCCAAAGCGAGCTAGCGCCCTAAAAAAGCTTACTTTGCGTCCGCTGCGAACGTCGATGAGGTAAAGCCCTGCGAGCTTATAGCCAGGCGTTTGGGCGCTGCGGGCGTAAAATGCCGCGCAAATCGCGCCGTATGCGAGCCAGATAAGTGCGATCGCGGCTTGGTTACGCCACAGAGCCTCTTTCGAGCCCAAGACGAGATAGGTAACGCCGTAAAATAGGGGCATCGCGATGATGAAAAGATCGACGATGAAGGCCTTTACGCGCAGAAAAATCGGTGAAATTTTAGCTTTTTGTTTTGCCATTTTGATCCGTTTTAGATTAAATTTTAAAATTCCGGCGCGCTAAAGCCGAGAGAATAAAATTTAATCTCGCTGCGGTTTCTTAGCAGCAAATCGGCGCCTAGTTTCCGCGACTACCAGGCTTGATTGCCTTGCTTCCGGCGGCACAAAGCGGGCAAGTCGCGGGCTCGTAAATTTCAAACTCGAAATTGCCTAGCGCAAAAAACGGCTTATCCGCGGGCAGCTTGGCGCCAGCCTTAGCACTGCTGCCCGCTAAATTTGCGACCTTGCAAAATCCACGATTGGCAAGCGCAGCAAAGCCCGCGACCTCGCCGCCTAGGTTTTCGATGAGCTTTGCGCTCTCAAGAGCCGAGCCGCCCGTCGTGACGATGTCTTCGCAGACGATAAATCTCTCGCCCTTATGCACTTCAAAGCCGCGTCGCAGGCTCATTACGCGATCTACGCGCTCGGTAAATATGAAGCGTTTTTTTGCCGCGCGAGCTAGCTCGTAGCCCGCTAAAATTCCGCCCAGCGCGGGCGAGCAGACGCTATCAAACTCCACGCCCGCTTTTTCGATGATAGCGGCGAGTTCGTCCGCAAGCCGTCCCGCGAGCCGCGGATCCTCAAGTACTTTGGCGCTTTGCAGATAGAATTCCGAGTGGTTGCCGCTTGAAAGCAGAAAATGCCCTCGCAGATATGCGCCGCAGTCGCGATAGATTTTTTCTATATTCACAGCTCAAACCTTCAAAAGCTCGGCTTCTTTGGCCTTGACTGCGTCGTCGATTTTACTTGAGTAAGAGTCGGTGATCTTTTGCACCTCGTCGTAGCCCTTTTTGGCGTCGTCTTCGGAGATCGCTTTGTCTTTTTCGAGCTTTTTGATTTCGTCGTTAGCGTCTTTGCGGACATTGCGAATGCCGATTTTGGCCTTCTCGCCCATCGCTTTGGCCTTTTTGGCGTTTTCTTGGCGTTGCTCGACCGTCATCGGCGGGAAAAATAGCTTCACACTCTCGCCGTCATTAGTTGGGTTTACGCCGATATTCGCCGCTGCGATCGCGCTTTCGATCGTCTTTAGCATCGGTTTTTCCCACGGCGTGATCGAAATCGTTACCGCATCGGTCGAAAGGACGGTCGCGACCTGATTTAGCGGAGTTTGCGAGCCGTAATAATCCACGAAAATATGATCTAGGATCGCCACACTCACCTTGCCGGTGCGTAGCGTCGTAAAGTCCTTTTTCAAAGCCTCGATAGCTCGATCGCCGTTTGCTCTTTGCTCTTTGTAGATAGCTTCTAGCATTCAAATCCTTTAAATAAAATTTGCGAAATTATAGCGTTTAAAAAATAAGAATAGCATTTAAAAGCGCGGATTTTGCGCTTTTAAATTTTAAAATTTAGAGTTTATTTGGTTGTGTTTTGATCTGCGGAAGCAGCGCTCGCATTGGTATCGCTTGCGGCGCTTGATGCTTGCGACCGAGCAGACGCGCTAGCTGCGGCAGTATCGGTCGCAGGAGCTGCGGGTGCTTCGATTTTCATATCCGTCGCATTGGTCTCGCCGCTAATTATGGAATTTGATTCGGTGCTTGCCGGAGCGAAATTAGGCTTTGCGCCTGAAGCTGGGATGGATGGCACGCCAGGGACAGCGTTTGGCCCGGATTTAGTAGCATTTGCCTCGATCTTGACGCGATCGACTACGGAAGATTTAGCATCTTGCTGATAGAAATACGCAAGCACAAGTGTATTTATCACGAATAAAATTCCCATTGCAGCGGTAAATTTAGCTAAAAACCCCGCAGGCCCCTTCGCTCCGAATAAGCTTTCGTTGCTTCCGCTGTATGCGCCAAGCCCAATAGAAGAGCTCTTTTGCAGCAGAACGGAGATCGTAATTATCACGGCGAAGACGACTTGTAAAACCAAAAATAACGTAGTCACTATAAAACCTTTTGAAAAAATTGAATTTGCGATTATAATAAAAGATTTATAAATTTTAAGTTAAGAGTGCACCGCACGAAGCGGTGCATAGAATTTAGTCTCTGCTTGCGCCGAAAATTCTTAGCAGCGAAAGGAAGAGGTTGTAGATGTTTAGATACATATCTACGGCAGCCATTATCGGTGAAGTGTAGGTGCCGTTTATGATATTTTTAGTATCGTAGATGATATACATCGAAAAGATTAAAGCCGAAAAAGCTGAAATCGCTATATCAAGTACGGTGCTTTTGAAAAAGAAGTAGTTCAAAAGGCTTAGCACGATAATAGCCACAAGCGATACCAATAGCGGCTTGCCCCAAGAATCGAAATTTGTCTTTGTATTCATCGCGTAAACGGTAAGAGCACCGAAAGTAATCGCCGTAGCCACAAACGCATGCGTTACTACGTCTCCGGCACCCGCTGCGATATAAATAGCGATCAATTTACCTAGAGTAAGACCGGTAATAAAGGTAAATGCAAAAAGCAAAACCAGCGCGATCGTGTTGGCGCCGCGATTTACGGCTGCTTGCATACCGAAGATCAGCCCCATTAAAAGTACTAGATATAAAAATGGATGAATGGCCAAGCTCACACCAAAGCTCATCGCCACAAAAGCCCCTGCCGCCGCAGCTATCATCGAAGCGGTTAAAAGCGCATAGGTTTGTTTAATAGTCTGAGAGATTCGTCCTTGTTCCAGTGATGCGTCCGATAGCTCGTAGCCATCCGCGTAATTTCGCCTGTCGTATAGACTCATATTTTTCTCCTTCTTTTGATTTATGAGCGGGGAGTTTAGCGAAAATTTGGTAAATATATAATTAAAAATTCCCAGAATTCTATCTATTTATGAAAGTAATATATAATTCCCGACTTTTTTAAGGAGAAAGTATGCCCAGCCAGTTAATAAACGGAGCTATTAAATTTATGGAAGAAAATTTTGCCGAGCATGCCGAGCTTTTCGGGAGTCTGGCAAATCATCAAAAGCCCCACACGCTTTTTATCGGCTGCTCCGACTCGCGCGTGGTACCAAGCCTAATTACTTCGACGCTTCCAGGAGAGCTTTTCGTCGTGCGAAATATCGCAAACGTCGTTCCTCCATACCGCATTAGCGAGGAATTTTTAGCGACTACCTCAGCGATTGAATACGCGCTGTATTCGCTAAATATCAAAAATATCATCGTTTGCGGGCACAGCAACTGCGGAGGCTGCGCTGCGCTGTTTTACGATGCTAAAAAGCTCGAAAAAATTCCAAACGTAAGGCGCTGGCTAAATTTAATGCAGCCCGTAAAAGACGAGGTCGAAAAGCTAAAAGATATCGGTGCCGACAAGCGCGAGTGGATCACCGAGCGATTAAATATTATAAATTCCATGCAAAATTTACTTAGTTTTCCTGGCATCAAAGACGCCTACAAAAACGGCGAGATTAAAATTTACGGCTGGCACTACGTCATCGAAACGGGCGAGCTATTCAACTACGACGACGAAGGCGCGCATTTTACGCTATTAAATAAGGGAATGGATTATGAAAAAATCTATAATCAGCTTTTTAACGATTAGTCTTTTTAGCGCCGCTTTAGCGTTTGCAGATCTCAACACGACCGGCGAGGGAAGCTTTGTAGAGACAAATTCTTCCGCTCCAGAGGCAAATCTTACTTTAGAAAACAACAAAACCGAGATCAAAAAGGAAGTCGCTAAAATTTTATCCAAATCCCTCGGTGCGGAGGATGGCAATAAAACTGAAGTAATAAATATGATCGCAGAAAAGGTCGCCAAAACGGAGACTTCGCAGAAAAAAACTCCTAATGGAGAGACGCTTATCTCTGTAATCAAAGAGATTAAAAAGCTAAATTTGCAGCGCAGTTCTTTGCTTAACGGCGGCGACGCCAACGCGAGCAAAAACGAGCTGGACGCCATCGATCGCAATAAAGCCAAGCTCTTTGATCGCCTACCTTTCGCGATTACACAGCAGGATATGGATATCGAAAGCATAATGTCGTATGCACAAAATAAAAAGAACATCCAAACTACGCTAAAAAAATACGCTAAAAAGCAGAGCTCTCCCGAATACGTAAATGCAAGCGCGGATTGGGAAAAAATGGAAATGGCAGAGATCTTTTATACCTCACTTATGAAAATTGAGGATATGTTTGTAAACGGCGCAAGCAGAAGCGCGCTTGAAAGTGAGCTAAGTAGCACGCTACTAAATATCCAAACTAGGGATTTTAGCAAACTTAATGATTTGAAAAATAATCTAAGCAGTCAAGAGCAGATAGACGCCTTAGAGTCTAAAATCAACGATTTGAAAAACGATAAACAGACCTACGACGAGGTGCTTACGTATCTGTCGCGAAATAGCGATCTGCTTGCAAGTAGCGTGGTTTTTACGAGCTTAAATTTTAAATCGGTGATCGATTATATCAACGATAAAATTCCGTTTAAGCTCAGCCACGTAAATTTCGGCAAGCTCATTCTAATCACGCTGATTACGCTATTTTTCTACTCGCTTCGCAGACTGCTTGCCAACATCATCTATTTCGTATTTAAATTCTTTAATAAAAGCTTTTCTCTGGATAGCGAAACTCTAAAAACGCAAGTAGTAGGCATCATCAAGCGTCCGATGGGTATTTTGCTGATCGCTTATTCGGTCGATATCTGTCTTAGTATATTTTATTATCCGGCGCCTGTGCCGATAAAATTTGCAAATTTATTCTCGATCGTTTACGTGGTGCTTTGGGCATGGCTCATTATCGAAATCATTGATGGTTACGGTATTGTCGTGCTTGGAAACATCACGAAAAAAGGCGTCAGAAAAGATATCATAAATTTAGTCGTTAAAATTCTATACGTCATCGTAATCATCATCGCCGCACTTTTGGTGCTAAAGCGTCTAGGCTTTGACATCTCGGCGCTTATGGCATCGCTTGGAATCGGCGGACTTGCGATCGCATTTGCGACCAAGGACATCATCGCGAATTTCTTCTCATCCGTGATGCTATTGTTTGATAACTCGTTCTCGCAAGGAGATTGGGTCGTATTAGGCGACATAGAAGGAAACGTCGTAGAAACAGGCTTTAGAAAGACGACTATAAGAACCTTTGACAATGCTCTTGTTTTTGTGCCGAATTCCAACATAATGGCGCAAAATATCAAAAACTGGAGCCGCAGGAAGGTAGGACGGAATTTAAAGCTTACCGTAGGCGTCGAATACGGCGCGAGCACGGATCAACTGCGAAAGTGCGTAAACGACATCAAAGAAATGCTAAAATCTCACCCGGGCATCGCTCAGTCTGCAGATACGGCATTAAATTCCAAAGATTTTCGTATGCGCTATAGACAAAATATGGTCTCTATCGACGATTTAGCGGGCTATAAAAGCACTATGTTCGTGGCGCTAGATAGCTTTGGCGATTCGTCTATTAATATTTTAGTTTACTGCTTCACAAAAACCGTAATATGGGCAAATTTCATCCAAACTAAAGAGGATGTTTTATTTAAAATAATGGAGATCGTGGAGCAAAACGGACTATCGTTTGCCTTCCCATCGCAGAGCGTTTATATCGAAAATATCCCGGAAATAGCAAGCGAATGCGTAAAATCAAAAGTAAATTCCAACGACAAAGGAGAGCAAAATGGCTGATTTCGATGATTTCGAAGACGAAGAGTTCGATGAGGACGAATACGAGGACGATGATTTAATCGGAGGCGACGAGAGTTACAACTACAACTACGACGAGGATGATTACAGCTACGAAGACGACGACGGTTTCAACGATTATAGCGATTTGGACAGCGAGGATTATTAGTGTTTAGATCCAGGGCGCTGCCTTTTGATCCGCGCACGAATAAAATCGCGAGCTTGCAAAGCTTAAAATTTCATCACGGCGGGCTTTACGAGGATTATATCGCTGGTCTGAACCGAGATATTGCGGATACGCCGATACAAAACGCAGATCTTTTTACGATCATCACGCAGTCTTTCAGGGAGGCGCACGGCGAGGAGTGCGAGTTTTCGCAAATTTCAAAGCTTTATCAAATTTGCCTAGGTTTTAGCCGTATTTTTAACAATGCCTCTGAAATTTACAACCACGATTTTTACTTCGATTGTATCGCGCAGCCAAGCGAGCCTAGCGGCGAGTTCGCGGACGCTTTAGCACAGACTTTCGGCGAGATGGAAAATTTTAAAAGCGAGTTTTTAAAGCGCGCGCTGGGGCTTTTTGGCAGCGGCTGGTGCTGGCTCGTGTGCGACGAGAGCGACGCAAATTTAGAAATCATCACGACGCAAAATGCGGACACGCCGATCGTACGGGGTAAAATTCCACTGCTTGCCTGCGATCTTTGGGAGCACGCCTACTACATAGACTATCAAAATGCGCGCAAATCCTACGTGGAGAGCTTCTTGCGTTTTGCGGATTTCGGCTTTGCAAGCGACGCCTATTCGTGGGCAAAAAAGCAAGGACTTGGCTCCGTGAAGCTCTACATCGGCGAGCTTCACCCCGCTGCCTCCTCGCGCTGCGATTGCGGCTGCTGCGGATAAATTCGGGTTTTTACCGAGTAAACTTTAGCGCTGCAAAACTTTAAGTTCATTAATTACGCCGCGCTCTAAATTTACGTAAATTTTGATTTTTAGCCCATTTGGCGTCTGTAGATTAAAATTTTAAGATCTTTTATTTGAAGTTTGTTTGACCCCAGCTTGCCGCTCGTTACGCGCTAAATTCCGAGTGCTTCTCCCTTTTCAGCGTCCGCATTACGCCCTGCAAATACTGTGCCGCACGCACATTGAAATTTAACGCCCGAATAGCATGACTTGCGAACCGTGGGATAAATTTAGCGAGATTTGACCATCAAATTTAGCCCTTTCGGCGGTTAAAATTTTAACGCTATTCTGGCTTGAAATTCCACTTTAAATTTTAAAATTTGCGCTACGCCTAGAAAGTAACTCGCTATGCCAAAAAGACAAGCTATGCCGCGTCGAAGCGATACCTGCGCGCTATGTGCGCCGAAATACAGCGTGGAATTTTAACCTCATCAGCTCAAATCGTGCAGCGAGCCGCGCTGCACGAAGCCTCGCTCATTTAAAGCGTCAAGTCGTATTCGTGCGCCACATAAGACCGCTCGGCGTAGAATTTTACTCATTTAAACGCAGCATGTCGCTTCACAAATACAGAGCCGCATCATTTAAAGACGGCACTTGGCGCGCGGTATATGAGCCTGAAAAACAAAATGCATAAGGCTACGCTCGCTTAAAATTTTAAGCCGCGCTTCAAAAATAAAGCCATGCTCGCACGAAGTGCAAAGCCTCGCCCGTCCGTTTAAAACGTGAGCCCAAAATTTGTCCGAGACGTGAAGCCGCGCTTCAAAACGCAAAATATCGCTTGTTTAAGGCGCAAAGCCGCGAGAACCGAAAGTACGAAGCCGTGAGTGCTGAAAATGCGAAGCTGCGCTCGCCAAAAACGCAAAGTTGTACCGCCTGAAATACAAAACATAAAGCCGAGGTTGCCTAAAATTTAAGCCTACCCAAAATTCCAAGCCCGCAAAATTTTAAAATTTAGCCCGCTTTACTCCCTCGCTAGCCCGTTTTTATCGGATTTGTCGCTGATTAGCTTGCCGCTTTCGTCGTATTTTTTAGCGCGCACGAGCCTGCCGCGCTCAAACTCGCCCTCGGCTTCGAGCTTGCCGTCTGCGTAGTAGTGCCTCGCCGTGCCCGTCTCCAGGCCATCCTTGAACGCAACTCTAGCCTTGAGCGCGCCGTTTTCGTGGTATGTTTCGTATAGCCCGTTTTTGCGCCCGTCTCTGAACATTACCTTCGCCGCAAGCGCGCCGTTTGCGTAGTATTGCTTACTCGTGCCCGTTTGTTTGCCGCGCTCAAACTCGTATTCGCCCTGCAGCGCGCCGCCCCTGTAGTATTCGCGCACGGCGCCGTCGCGCTCGCCGTCTTTGAAATTTTCGATTACGCGCGTCTTGCCGTCCTCGTAAAATAACTTCCAAACGCCCTGTTTGCGGTCATCCTTGTATGCGCCCGTCTGCTTTAGTGCGCCGCTTTCGTAATACCATTTTTCGGTGCCTTGGCGCTTGCCCGCTTTGTATGTTCGCTCCCCGCGCATTTTGCCGCTTTTGTAATAATCCACGTCCTTGCCGTTTCGCAGCCCGCCCTTATACGGATGGCACGCGCTTACTTCGCCGCTTTCGTAGTAGTCGGTGAAAACGCCCTCGCGCCTGTCCGCTTTATACGCGCCCTGCTGCTTTAGCTTGCCGCTTCCCTGATAATACAGCTTGTAAAAACCCTCGCGCTTGCCGGCTTTGTATTCGCTCTGCGATCTCAACTCGTCGCCGTCCGCGTAGTAGCTCTTCGCGACGCCGTCGTACAGGCCGTTTTTTAGCGGATATTCGTTTGAGGGCTTATCTGAGCCGTCGAAATAATTGCACTCGCGCACTGCAGTGCCGTCCTTTACGTCAATTTCTCGAATTAGCGTGGGCGGTAGCGGCTTTGCTCTGGGATAGACGACGCCCATAAAATTTACGTCGTAGAGATCCTCGGCGCTGTAGTGCAGCACCTTGAGCGTCCCGCTGTAGGGCTTATCCGCTACGAAATACAGGCCGTTTTTTAAGCTCGGCTCGGGCTGCATTACGATTTTTGGCTCCAGGGCTTGCGCGCCCAGCGCCAAAAGCGGAAGCAGGAGCAGGAGCCTCAACGCACTTGTATTTAAAAATTTCACAACTTTAGCCTTTATATTTTATAAATTACTGCCAATTAAAGCTATTTTGAATTAATTTTTATTCTTTTGCTTTATCAAATCAACCAACCATTCTGGTAGTTGCTTAATTTTGGTTATAATTCCATCATAGTCAATCAATTTATCAGAGCTTTTTGATTTATCTAAAAAATCACTTGGATTTTTAGAAATAATATTAATTGTAGAAGCCATTAATTCTTTTAGTAATTCCGGATTAGTTTCATTTAGATTAGATATTTGCTCTTTATAGCTAGCATAGGAACTCGCAACTGCAACCTTATGAGCATATTCTTGTTCTAGCCTCATGGCTTCTTTGCGTCTATTTGAGCAAAAGATGGCAAGCCAGATAAAAGGTAAAGCTATAGTTATTTTTGAAAAAAATCCAAAAATCATAATGTAAATTTTATCACTAGGTATTATCGATACACTATAAGTTTGATTTGCTTCACTTTTTATTTTGGCTAGCTCTGTAATTACTGCACCAATATCCCTATTTAAAATTTCATTTACTCCATTAAAAGTCCATATGGCAACAGCGGCTATCGCAATTATGCTTAAAATAAACCCAATATCCCACCTTCTAATAGTTTTGCTAATTGCATCTCCTTGTTGTTTATATGAAGATGATAAGCTTGCATTTGTAGCTTTTTCGTTTAAATCTTTAATGATTTTATCGTATTCATCAAAGCGTTGTTTCATGGTATTTTCATATTCATTTAAGTCTTCAAACATATTTTCAAGTTTTTGTTCCAAGCCTCCACTGCGAACATTATCATTTGGTTCGCCGAAAATCTTTATATGAAATTTTCCTATTTCTTCTAATTTTTGCGAATTTTCGATAATTTTTTCTTTAGTTGCTTCCAGATCCTGGATTATCTTATTTCTTGCATTTTCTATTTCTTGCCGTATTGATATATCTTTATTTTCTTGTCTAACCACCAAATGAGTTCTAAAATTTTCTATCTCATTACAGTATCCGCAAATTTCACCATATTTTTGTGCAAATTCATCCTTGGCAATGCTGATTTTTTGTATAGAATTCTCAACATCTACTATTTTATTTTTTATCTCATCCAATTTTAAATCGTCTAGTGATGTCTTTATGGCCTCGTTGTATCCCGCAATCATCTCCATAATGATTGGTTTTGCCTGATTTTTTGGAATGTATATGGTTGAATATCTGGCTAATATTGTTAAAGCGTTGTCGATAATGGCAGTCAAATGCCACATACTTCTATTCCAATTGACAAAGCAGTTTTGAAATTCTCCGAAAAAAGTATTCGGCAGTAAATTTTCATCCAATAAATTTACACACCTTTCTATATAAATTAACGCTTCTTTATTTCTGGCGAATTCCTGTGTTTCGTTTTCTGATATAGATTTAATATCTAATGTATTAACCGCTTCTTTTAACTGCTCGAAACTATTTAAAGAATTACTGATTTTTGACATTTATTTTCCTTGGGATAATAGTTGCACTTAAAATTTTAGCACCTTTTTAATTATACATCTCTTTTGGGACTATACAAACTTAATAAATTTGCCAAAATTAAGTCATTTTTAATACTTCCGCGACGACCGTCCACTCGCGCACTAGCCTTTCAAAACTAAAATTTGCATTTGCTGGGCTAGTCGAGGGTAGCTTGATCGGCTCTTTGCCCGTTGCGTTTAAAATTTGAGTTTTTAGGTATTTTTCGCAGATTTCGTGCGCCTTGCCGCCGTTTGCGAATACCTGCACGATGCGCGCGCCGCTAAAGATCGGCTCTAAATTTGCAGGCACGACGGCGGTCATTTTGGCGTCGCTCGAGCCCTTTATCTCGCAGCAGATCGCCGCGTCGTAGATGGCGATACCGCGGGCGAGCAGGAATTTTATCTTTTCCTCCGTGCTCGCGGGCGACGGCGCGTTTAAAATTTGCGCTAGCACCCGCCAGAAGCGATTTTGCGGATTTGCGTAGTAAAAGCCAAATTTACGAGAAACGACGGAGGGAAAGGAGCCAAGGATTAAAATTTTAGAATTTTGATCGAAAATCGGCTTAAAAGGGTGGGTTTGGCTCATTTTGCACCTGCTTTGTATTCGTCGAAAACGCCCGCTCGGACGCCATAAAATTTATCTTTCATTTTTACTTTATCTCTCGCAAATACCCGAATTTCGCCTGCGAAGCAGCTTGAAGCTGAAGTTGCGCGGCGGCAAAAATTTTAGCGCGCTTGCCTGTTCTGATACGGCGTGCGGTAAAAATTCTAATGAGCCTGCCACGACGCGATTTGGGTCTAAATTTCAGCTTTTGCAAATCCTAAACCGAGCTTTCGCGGCTAAATTTAAAGCCTCGCGACGGCAAAATTTTAACCCTCGCGGCAGTTAAAATTCCGTCCGCCGCCGCAACCGCCTCCGAACCGCTGTGCGCTAAATTTTAGGTACCGAGATTACGCGTACGAGCTCGCCTTTTTTGAGCTCCTTGACCTCTAGCGGCGCGACGAGCAGGACGCTATCGTCGTCTAAATTGTTCAAAATCGCGCTGGAGCCTTGCTTTTTGCTTTGCAGGCTAACAAAAAGCCGTCCGTCTCTGTTTTGCAAGACGGCGGGTATAAACTCCAGCCACGGCGTCTTTTTTATGTAGTCGTGATCCAAGATTGCGCTAAATTCCGTGCTTTCGTGCACGCCGAAAGATCTTTGCAAAAATACGCGCAGAAACAAAATGCACGTAATAAGCGCCGAGAGCGGGAAGCCCGGGAATGCGAAGATATATTTTTCGCCGGTTTTGGCTACGCGCACGTGGCGGCCCGGTTTGATCGCCGCACCTTTTACGATTAGCTCAAATTTTGATTGTAGCGTGCTTTGCACGAAGTCGTAGTCTCCGACGCTCACTCCGCCGCTAGTTAGAAGTATATCGGCGCTCTGTAAAGCCGATAAGATCGCGCCTTCTAGCTCTTTTTCGTCATCGCGTACTAGAGGCATTATCATCGCTTCGCAGCCTAGTTGCGTTACTAAATTTGCAAGCGCGATGTGGTTGGAGCTGTAAATTTGAGCGTCGTTTTCGAGCCTCTCGCCGAGGTCTTTTATCTCGCTACCGGTGGCTAGGATCGCTACTTTTGGGCGGACGAATACGCTTATGTGAAATAGCCCTAGCTCTGCTAGCAGCGCGATCTGTGAAAATCCGAGCTTCGTGCCGCTACGAAGCAAAAGCTCGCCCTCGCGGTAGCTCTCGCCCGCCGCGCGCACGGCAAAGCCCGCCGCGACAGGCTTTGTGACGATAATTTCGCTGCCTTGCACCTGCACGTTTTCGATCGGCAGAAGCGTGTCGCTGCCCTCGCACATGAGCCCGCCGGTGAAGGTTTTGACGCACTCGCCCGCCTTTGCCGCGGCGCCAGGCATTTTGCCTGCAGGCGTCGTGCCGACGATCTTAAATTTAGCTCCCTCGCTCAGATCCGCGCCCTTTAGCGCGTAGCCGTCCATCGCGGCGGTCGGGCGGCGCGGAGTGCTAAAAGGCGCCGCGACGTCGCTTGCTAAAATACGCCCTAGCGCCTGAGTGATCGCGACCTTCTCGATGCGCGATGACTTTTGCACCGTATTTGCGAAGCGCTCCATTGCACTTTCAAATTTTTCAAATTCCATCATTTACCTCCTACGATTTTATAAATTTGATCTTCATCTATCAGTTTCGAGTTAAATTTCACAACGAGTTCGCCATCGGTCTCGTAAATTTCAATAATGCCCTTTACGCCCTGTAGTGTGGAAAAATCGCCGCCTTTAGGAAAGTATAAATTCTTAAAAAGTTTTGGATCGCTCAGCCTAGAAAGTAGCACAAGCCAGATCACACCCAAAACCGCGACGCCAATGCCTAGCGCTTCGATGCCAATTTTGCTAAAAAGTGCGCCGCCGCATAGCCCGCCCAAAAAACTGCCAAAAAATCCGAACGAATTAAAAATCCCAAGCGCGGCGCCTTTTTGAGCGACTTTGGCAAATTTGGACGCAAGGCTTTGCATAATGGGCTCATGCGCGTTAAATCCCACGAAAAAAAGCATCACACCCGCCACGAAAGCGCTCGCCCCGCCAGCAAACGCAAAAATCAAATACGAAGCGATGAAAAAGCAGATGCCGATAAGTAGAATTTGCTTAGCTAGCGCGCGCTTTTCGCCTAAAGCACCACTCGCACCCATAGCAGTAAAGCCAAAGACCGCGCCTAGAGCATAAATTTTAGTCAAATCACTTTTGGAAAGTCCGAATTTTTGCACGAGTAAAATTGGAATTAGAAAAAATGCTGCCGTCATGAAGGCTTTTTGAAAAAAATTCGTTAAATTCATAAGCATTAAATTTTTATCGCTCAAAAGTGAGCCGAGCGGGACCTTTTGGCGCAGGGAGCGGATATGCGGTTCGGTAGGTACTACGAAAAAAAGCAGCATCAAACATAAAAGCGTAAGCGCCGAACTTAGATGAAATAGGCTGGCAAGCCCAAATTTGGCGCTTAAAAGCGGACTTAAAATCATTGCGACACCAAAGCTCACGCCTATCATCGCGCCCATTACCGCCATCGCCTTACCGCGCTCTTCCTCCCGCGTAAAATCGCTAATTAGTGCGGTAGCTACGGCTCCTACAGCACCGCAGCCTTGCAAAAAACGCCCAAAAATCATCGTATAAATGCTCTCGCTAGCCGCGCAAACGCAAGCGCCCAGGATAAAAAGCGCCAGTCCTATCGCAAGGGTTTTTTTACGTCCGATCTTATCGCTTAGCACTCCAAATGGCGTTTGCAAAATCACTTGCATAATCGCATAAATTCCAAAAAGTAGCCCCACTAGGCTTTCGTTTGCGCCGTGTAAGCTCAATGCATACAGGCTAAGCACGGGTAGCAAAATAAATAATCCAAAAAACCTCGTAGCGATGATAAAACTAAGCGGAAGGACGCTTTTTAGCATAATCTTAGACCTCAAATAATATGAAATTTGTGCCGATTATAGCTAAAAATCGTAATGAATTCTTTGATTTTGGGTAAAATGGCGCATTAAATTTAAGGAGAGCGGATGAAAATTTTACTTGCGACGAGCAACAAAAATAAAGTAAAAGAGATAAAAGAATTTTTCACGGAATACGACGTGTGTGCGCTCGGCGAGGTGCTGGATCCTTTTGAGATCGACGAGTGCGGCGCGAGCTTCAAACAAAACGCGCTTATTAAAGTTCGCGCAGTGCATGAGGCGCTAAAAAGTAAAAATTTGCAGAGCGAATTTTTCGTGCTAAGCGATGATAGCGGTATCTGCGTGGACGCGCTGGGCGGGGCTCCGGGGATATTTTCGGCGCGCTTTAGTGGAGCGGGTGCAACGGATGCGAGCAATCGCGAAAAATTAGCCGCTAGCCTGCGCGCTCTGGGGCTAAAGGAGAGCCCTGCGCATTACACCGCGGCGATCGCGCTAAAATGCGCTCTGGGCGAGTTTTGCACGCATGGTTTTATGCACGGCACGGCGATAACGCAGCAGCGGGGGCAAAACGGCTTCGGATACGATTTTATGTTTATTCCGCGCGGATTTGACCGCACGATCGGAGAGCTGCCCACTGAGGTAAAATTTAAAATTTCGCATCGCACGAAGGGGCTGGCGCTGATACAAATTTTATTGAAAAATTTAGAAAAACAGATGCGACTTGCTAAATTTCATTAAATTTAAAGCCGCAAAAAGCGGAATTTAAGAAAAAATATATATAATACGCTTTTCATTCAATCCACGAAAATCTACGGAGCGTAGCGCAGGCTGGTAGCGCATCTGGTTTGGGACCAGAGGGTCGAAGGTTCGAATCCTTTCGCTCCGACCATTGTGGTGAGTTTAGCTCAGTAGGTTAGAGCATCAGATTGTGGTCCTGAGGGTCGTGGGTTCGATTCCCACAACTCACCCCACTTTATGCGCTCGTAGCTCAATTGGATAGAGCAACAGACTTCGGATCTGTAGGTTGAAGGTTCGACTCCTTTCGAGCGTACCACTGATTCGATAATTTGCGCTCATAGCTCAGTAGGATAGAGCAACGGCCTTCTAAGCCGTAGGTCAGAGGTTCGAATCCTCTTGGGCGTACCATATTAAGCTCATATTAAGAGCTTTTTGGCTAATATGCGCTTTCTTTTTTGCGGATGTGGTGAAATTGGCAGACACACCAGACTTAGGATCTGGCGCCTCACGGCATGAAGGTTCAAGTCCTTTCATCCGCACCATCCATTCTACGCGTTCCGGATTAGCTCAGCGGTAGAGTAGGCGGCTGTTAACCGCTTGGTCGCTGGTTCGAATCCAGCATCCGGAGCCATATATACTCAAAAATTCCTTTAGACCCCTGATTTTATCGATGTTTAAAGAGCTTTAAGTTTTCTTGGCTTTATAAAAATTTGTTTCAGAAATTTTTTAATATTCTAATTTCTCGTTATGCTTTCTAAGCAATCTAGAATACCTTATTATACTGTCTCTTATACACATCCCGAGCCCACGAGACTACGCTGCATCTCGTATGCCGT
>UQCL01000036.1 GCA_900539505.1 uncultured Campylobacter sp.
AGATGCAGCGTAGTCTCGTGGGCTCGGAGATGTGTATAAGAGACAGGTGTAAAAGCCAAGCTGTAAATTCCGCGGCGAAATTCTACGTTAAAAGCACCCGTGCTCTTGCAAAACCTCGGCGAAGGCATAGATGAAATGAGCGAATTCCGCATCATTCGCACCCGTATCTGAAGCGAAAGGGCCTTTGGGTCAAAGTCTAAAGCGAGACGACCTTTGAGCCGAAGCCCCCTTCTGCGGGCGTGCCGTCGCGAAAACCCTTGACGCTCGGGTGCGATTTTAAAAACTCCTTTACCGCGAACGCGAGCTTGCCCGTGCCGATGCCGTGCTTGACGATGATCTCATCAAAGCCCATCACGAGGCTTTGGCTGATGAATTTATCAAGTCTTGTGATCGCTTCCTCGGCGCGCAAGCCGTGCAGATCGAGCACGAGCGACGCAGAGGAGGGCTTTTGCACCTTGATGCTGATGTTTTTTACGGGTGCGGGCGCCGCACCGCTACGTTTTAGCTCGCTAAGCGGCACGCGCAGCCTGATACCGTCGCTTAGCATCAGCGCCTGGGTTTTGCTGAGCGATAAAATTTCGCCCTTGATCTTGCCGTATTTTACGCGATCGCCCACCTTGAAGCTTTGCGGCTCCGGCGCAATAAACTCCGGCTGCTGCACGGCCCGTGCAAGCTCGTTTGCGCGGTTTATGGCGCGCTGCTTTTCGCGCACGTCGCTTAGGCTCACGCTGCGTTTGGCCTCCGAAATGGCGCGGTAGTATTCGTTTTGCAGCCTTGAAAGCTCGGCTCTCAGCTCGCTTTGTGCGCGCTCGCGCTGATCTTTTAGCGCTTCGCTCAGCGCGTCTAATTTCTCCTCTTTTTGCTGCGTCTGCGCCAGCTTTTGTTTTAGCTCAAGCTCTAAATTTATCGCTTTTGAGATCGCTTCGTTCAGGTTTTCTTTGTTTTCGCCGTAGTTTTTGCGTGCCGCAGCGATCAAATTTTGCGCTATGCCGTAGCGCAGCGCGGTTTCAAAGGCGTAGGATTTGCCGATCGTGCCCTTTAAAAACTCATACTTCGGCGCGCTGTTTTTCTCGTCGTAAAGCGCCGCCAGCAGCTCCACGCGTGGATCCTTTGCAAGCAGCATCGCTAGGCGCTTGTGATGGGTGGTGATGATCATCTTCACGTCGCTGCTTATCAGCTGCTCGATCATCGCGCCGTATAGGCTCGCAGCCTCCTCAAAATCGGTACCTAGCTCGATCTCATCGACGCCGATTAGAATTTCTTTGCGCCCGAAAAGCTTGCTAAAAGCAACCATCCTGCCCGCGAAGGTCGAGATGTCGTTTTTGGAGTTTTGCGGATCCTCCATTATGAGCTCGAACTCTTTAAAGGTGCCGATGCGGCTGAGGCTTGCGCGAATAGGCATCGGAAGGAGGTACTTAGCTAGCAGCGCCGCGCTTAGAATGCTTTTTAAAAGCATCGATTTTCCGCCCGCATTCACGCCGGTGATGAGCAGAATTTTGCCGCTAAATTCCACGCTCACGCGCTTTGGATTTTTAAGCGCGGGGTGGGCGAAGCTATCTAATACGATGTCGCGCGAGGGCCCCGGCAAGACGAACTCATAATCGCTCGCTCTTGCCATCGCGGCGCGCGCAATCAGCGCGTCGATCGCGTCGAAGGCGGCGTTTATAAATTTTAAAAAAGCTAAATTCTTATTAAAAACCGCGCTGATCTGCTTGCAATGCTCGAAAACGATCTGCTCTTTCTTATCCAAAATCGCGCTTTGAGCGGACTTCAGAGCCGCGATCGCGTCGGGAAGCACGTAAAAATAGCCTCCGCTTGAGCGCGCTACGACGCTGCCTTTTAGCACGTGATTAAAGCCGCCGCGCACCAGCAGAGCCTCGGTGTCGCTTATGTAGTGGATCTGCGTGTCGGCGAGATAGGGCGAAAGGGCTTTGGAATAGATCAGCCTTTTTAGCGTCTGCTCGATCTCGTCACGCTTTATCTTAAACGCCTCGTTTAGCGCGCCGAAGCGCTCGTCTATCGCGTCGCGGAAGCCGCCCTGATCGTCAAAATAATCCTTTAATTGCGCGATGGGCTGCGGGATCTCGATCTTTGCAAGCCAAGCGGCGAGTTTGCCCTCAAAAGGCTGCTTTTTGAGATACAAAAAATATCGGACGATCTTGCTAAACTCGTAAATTTCGCTGATATGAAGCACGCCGTGCTTTGAGATGCGCATCAGCGCATCGTCTAGGTTTGCGACGCTCTCGCACTGCGCGAGATCAAATTTCGTAAGCTCTGAAATTTTTTCAAAATTCAGCTTGCTATCGCCGCTTAAAAACAGCGGCTTTTCGCGCGCCAAAAAGCTTTTAAATTTCGCTAGATACTCGCCTAGATCGAGGCGCGTAAAGAGTTCGTCACTGATCATAAACGCACTCTTTGATTTTATAAGTTTTGCCCCTAAACTCCGCGCCCGCGCTTTTTTTGGCGATGAAAGCGCCCAGCGAAAAGGAGTAGGTGAAATTTTCTCGCGTCACGATCTGCGCGGAGCCCTGCAAATTTAAGTTTTGCGGCGCGGAATTTTGCGTAGTTTTAGAATTCTGTGCGGAGCTTTGCGGACTATAGGTTTGCACGTCGCCTCGTTGCGCGGAGCTTTGCGTAGAATTTTGTGAGGCAGGGCTTCGCATACCTCCTTGACTCGCGGAATTTTGCGGCGTGAGGCTCTGCGTATCGTTCTGGCCCACAGAATTTTGCGAAGTAGGACTTTGCGCGGAATTTTGCCCGCCTAAAACAGCGCCGCTAGTTTGCACAGCGGAAGCCTGCTCGTTCGTTTGCATCGCGGAGCTTTGCGCGGCGGAAGCGGCCTTGTCTTGCGCGTTTAAATTTGCTTCGTCGGCTTTCGCGCCCAAATTTTTCGTATCCGCGCTGTGTTTTTCGGAGAAGGAATCTGCCACGCCGCGAGCTTCGGCAGCGGAATTTATCGCGCCGCCGCATCTTAGCCGGGCGCCCGCGTTAAATTTAAACACCATCTCCTCCTCAAGCTTGGCGGATCGCTCGCTCGCGCTTTCGTAAAAATACGCCCCCGCGCACAGCAGTACGATCAGCGCCGTGGCGATGATTTTAGCCCTTTTGCTTAAAATTTCGTCCCGCACGAAAAAGATCGCCGCGATAAATAAAAATGCGAAAATAAATATTAAAAATCTCAAATTCTATCCTTGCCCGCCCGCAGCGGAGTGTGTCTAATAAATTCGGCGAGAGTTTTCAAGCCTAAAATTCTCCGCGCAGCTGGTAGGTGATGTCGCCCGCGCCAAATCCGATCACGAGCCCGTCGTTTATGATGTGGCGGACGCCGAAAATATCGCTAAATTCTATCTTTTCGCCGTTTCTAAAGACCCGCTCGGTAAATAGCGCCCCGAGCCCCTTAAATTCCTCTTTCAGATCGATGCCGTTGCTTGGCTCGCCCGCGGCGTAAACGGGCAGTACGACTAACTCCTCCACGCCCGCAAAGCACTCTTTAAAGGCGTTTAAATTCGCCTTGAGCCTGCTGAAGCGGTGCGGCTGAAAGATCGCCGTGATCTTGCTAAGCCCTAGCAAGCTAGCGTATTCGCGCGCGCTTTGCAGCGTCGCTCTGATCTCGGTGGGATGGTGGCCGTAGTCGTCGATCAGCACGAAGCTCGGGGTGGCGCACAGGATGTCGAAGCGCTTTTTGATCCCTTGGTAATTCAGTAAATTTTTGCGGATCTGCTCTAGTCCCGTCTCGCACGCCGCGGCTAGGATCGCTAGCGACGCATCAATCGCGATGTGCCTTCCTAGCCCGTAAACCTCGAAGCGTCCGAGCTCTTTAAGATTAAAGCTCATAAACGGCTGATGATCGCGTAGCAGCACCTTCAGATCCGTTATATCGCGCGAAGGAAAGAGCTTGATACAACCGAGCTTAATGGAGCTTAAAAACTCATCCTCGGCGTTTATCACGCGGATATTGGCGCGCTCCAAAAAGCCGCGATACGCCGCGTGAAATTTATCCAAATCGTTGTCGTAATGATCCATATGCTCGGGCTCGGCGTTGGTCACGACCGCGACGTAGGGGTTGGAATTTAAAAAGCTTGAATCGCTCTCGTCGGCTTCGAAGATGATGTTTTCGCTGTTTTCATACTTCATATTCGAGCCGAACTGCTTGGATATCGCGCCTATGATAACCGAGCCGTTTATCAGCGCCGAGGTTATCGCGCTCGTGGTGCTTTTGCCGTGCGCGCCGGCGACTGCGAAGACGCGCTTGTCTTTTAGCACGAAGGGCAGGGCCTCCTTGCGCGAGAGGCAGACGATCCCCTTTTTGCGCGCGGCTTGCAGCTCGACGTTATCCTCTTTGATCGCGGCGGAGTAGATGACGATCTCCTGATCTTTTATCGCCGAAGCGTCGTGCGGAGTGATGATCTCCATGCCGCTAGCTCTTAGCTTGTAGGTCGTCTCGCTCTCTTTGATATCAGAGCCTGAGATGATAAAATTTTTCTCGTGTAAAAATCTCGCTAGTGCCGATATCCCTATGCCGCCGATGCCGATAAAATGAACCTTTTTCACCTTTTTCCTTAAATAATTACGTTTAAATTTTTAAATCCCGCGCCGGCGAAATTTAAAAATTTAAACCATTCCGCACGCCTTGAAATTCGCCTTTAAATTTTACGAGCTCGCAGCGTCGCGCAACCCCGTCTACTACTTCCAAATCCGCTTTTAAAATTTAGCGCCCGAAATTTGCCGTTTAGAATTTCGCCTTTTAAAATTTGAGCGCTCGAAATTCCGCACTCAAATCCGCTTCGAAACGGCGCGCTTAAAATTTACGGCTCAAACTCGCCGTTAAAACCTCGCTGCTAGCGAGAAGCCGTTTGCCGCCGCGCCTGCCGCATCGTATCGCGCCGCCGAAGCCGCGTAAATTTCGGTAAATTTCATCGCGCGCCGCCGCTTTAAATTTAACGCCTAAAATTTCGCCGCTTGGGCTTTGCGGCAAAATCTATTTGCCGCTTTACGGTTTAAATTTAGTCGATAAATTTGACCGCATAAATTTAAAATTTCGACGAAATTTTAAATTTCAGTGCGCCCGTTGATCGCCTTTATCAGCGAGAGCATATCGACGTTATCTAAGCTCACGCCCGTAGGCACGCCTTGGGCGAGCTTGGTAAATTTCAAACCCAGATCCGCGAGCTTGTCCTCGACGTAAAGCATGATCCCGTCGGAGTTGATGCCCGGCGTCAGCGCGAAAATCAGCTCGCTCGCGCCGTTTTGCTCCACCATGGCGCGCAGAGCCTCCACCGTCTCTTCGCCTGCGCTTTGCAGCACGAAGTAGCGGCCGTTATAAATTTTATTGCTCTCTAAAATAAAGATATCTTTGGGGTTTTCGACGATGCAAATTTTATCGCTTTCGCGCTCCTCGTCGGCGCAGTATTCGCAGATCTCGCCCTCGCATACCGCTCCGCAGATGCGGCATCTGTGAAGTCCGCGCACCGCCTCTTCGATATTGTGCGCTAAATTTAGCCCTAAAAAGGAGTTTTGCACGCTTACGTAGTAGGCAAAGCGTAGAGCGGACTTTTTGCCTACGCCGGGAAGCTTTTCAAAGCTTGCGACGAGCTCTTCGAACCTGTCTCCGCCGCTCATATAGCGCCTTTCGGCGAAAAGACGATCGAGAAGTAGTGCGTACCGTCGCTGTAGTTGTAGTCGAAGCGAAACTTATGCAGCTCGCAAATTTTATCGATGATGTAAAGCCCGAGCCCCATGCCGGTGGCTTTCTCGTCTTTATTTCTGATAAAGGCCTGCTTGTAGTGTTCGAATGATTTTGCAAGCGCCGCGCCGCGGTTGGCGACGCTGATCTTATTTTCGTCGCAGATGATGGCGATCTTTTTATCGGCGGAATATTTCAGGGCGTTGTCGATCAAATTTTTAATCGCCAGCGCAAACAGCCCGAAATCCACGTTTATCACCGCGTCGCACTCGATATTTTCGCTGATGAGCTCATCCCAGTTATCGAGCATCGACATATCTCTTACCTGCTCTAAAATGAGGCTGAAATGGTAGTCTTGATAGTTTAGCGAGTAGCTTTTTGAGAGGAGTTGCTCGATTTTAGCAAACTCGTTGATTAAAATTTCAAGCCGCTCAAAAACGTTTACGAGTCGCACCTTTTGCGTCTCGTCCTCGAGCATCTCTGTAATGAGCCTGCCCTTGCCGATCGGAGTTTTGAGCTCATGCATGATGGTGCGCAAAAACAGCTGGCGCGAACGGATCAGCTCTTGAATTTTGGCGATCGCGTTGTTAAATTCCTGCGCGACCTGCCCGATCTCGTCCTCGCTGTGAGCGGCGGCTAAATTTACGTCCAAGTTGCCTTGGGCGAATTTTTTGATATTTTTGCTTAGTTTTTTTAGCGGCGTGAAGCTCTTCATAATCGACAGATAAAGCGAAACCAAAACCGCGACGGTGAGGAAAAACCCGACCCAGAGCGGATCGTTTAAATTTTTGGTGCCGATACTTTCAAAAACGACGATGAAGGAGTTGTTTTTGATATTTAAAAAGAGCGAGTTATTGTACTCGACCGAGCTAAACTCCCCGATGGAGGTGTCTTGGACGAAAAATTTCTTCCCGCTGGTGCCGATATTTTGGATTACGTTTTTGTCTTTGACGAGCTCGAGTCCGAAATTTGAAAAATACTGCTCGATGTCGCTAGGCGGGGTATTGCGTTTGTAAAGCTCGAGTAGATAATTTACTGCGTTTATCTGGTTTGCCTGCATCGCCCCCAGGGCTTTGCTCATCTGGATGCGCCCGAAAGTGATAAAAAGCGTGCATACCAGAATAAGCGCGATTACGAAAAATACGGTGATCTTCGTGATTAAGGAGTGTTTCATCCGATGAGCTTGTAGCCGATACCGCGAACCGAAAAGATATGCTTAGGCGCTTTAGAACTATCGCCGATTTTGGTGCGTAGGCGTCCGATGATGACATCTAGGCTCTTTGAATCTTTATCTTTTAGGCTCTTGCAATGGTATACGAGCTGCTCGCGAGATACCGAAAAGCTATGTTGCTTGATTAGGTATTCTAAAATTTCATACTCCGCAGGCGTTAGCACGAGCGACTCCTCGCCGAAGTAAATTTCATGGCGCTTGTCGTCGATACGAAATACGCTATCGGTGGCGGTTTCTTCCTTTTCGCTGGCTTTTTTGTAGCGGCGAATTAAGCTCATGATGCGCGCGTGCATCTCTTTTGGATCATAAGGCTTCGGTAGGTAATCGTCCGCTCCGATCTGAAGGCCTACGACGCGATCGCTCACGTCGCTTCTAGCCGAGCTGATAATGATCGGGATGTCGTATTTTTCGCGGATCTCCTTGCAGACTTCAAGTCCGTCCATTCCAGGAAGCGTAAGATCTAAAATCAGCAGATCGTAGTTTTTGATCCCCGCGCTAATGCCCAGATACGGGTCTTCAAAGTTTGTAACTTGGATGTTAAATTTAGCCAGATATTCGGTTAGAAGCTGTGCGAACTCGCTGTCGTCTTCTATCATCAATACATTTATCATTTTTTATCCTTTGCATCGTTGATTTGAAATTTTAAATATTGCATTATACATAAAAATAGTTAAGTCTTAACTTGCGTTTTATTAAATTTAGATAAAATTGCCCCTTTTGTATAGTTCAAGGAGAATTTCGTGGAAGAAGATTATTATGAAATTTTAGGCGTAGCGCGCGATGCCGACGCCGAGACGATAAAAAAGGCGTTTCGAAAGCTCGCTTTGGAATTCCACCCCGACCGCAACCAAGGCGACAAGGAGTCGGAGGAGAAATTTAAAAAGATCAACGAAGCGTATCAAATTTTAAGCGACGATCAAAAGCGCAGGATGTATGATCGCTACGGCAAAGAGGGCATCAGCGGCGCATATAGCGGCGCGGGCGGCGGCGGGTTTGATTTCAGCTCGATTTTCGGCGATTTTTTCGAGCAGGCATTCGGTGGAGGCGGTCGCTCACGCCCTAGCGATCCATACGGCATAGATACCGAGCTGGCCGTAACGCTGGAGTTTAAAGAGGCTTTAGAGGGCGTTCACAAGGAGATAAAATACAAAATCAAAAAGCCGTGCTCCGCCTGCGACGCCACCGGCTCAAAGGATAAAAAAAGACACACCTGCTCCGCTTGCGGCGGTACCGGGCGCGTCGCTGTAAGGCGCGGATATATGAGCTTCATCCAAAGCTGCTCCGAATGCGGCGGCACGGGCGAGATCGTAAAAGACAGGTGCAAGGATTGCGGCGGCAAGGGCTTTACCGAAGAGGACATCAGCCTTAAATTTGACATTCCAGCAGGCATCGACGACGGACAGCGCGTGCGCCTAAGCGGCAAAGGCAACGTCTCCAAAACCGGCGAAATCGGGGATCTTTACGTGATAGTGCGCGTGAAGGAGGATAGCCACTTCCTGCGCGACGGAGATGACCTGTATATTGAGGTGCCGGTGTTTTTCACGCAGGCGATCTTGGGCGAGAGTATCGAGGTGCCGACGCCGCGCGGCAAGGCAGAGCTGAAGCTCAAAGTAGGCACCAAGGACAAGCAGCGCTTCACGATCTACGGCGAGGGCGCGCCGAATATCCGCACCAAGAAAAACGGCGATCTGATCGTACAGGTAAACGTCCAGACGCCTAAAAAATTGAACGAGAAGCAAGAGGCGCTTTTGCGCGAGCTTCAAGAAAGCTTCGGTAGCAAGGGCGGAGACGACGAGGGGATACTCGATAAAATCAAGAATTTTTTCAAGTAAACTGTCTTGATTTGTCTTGATTTGTCTTGATTTGTCTTGATTTGTCTTGATTTGTCTTGATTTGTCTTGATTTGTCTTGATTTGTCTTGCGCGGCGATTATTTAAGCTCTAGCTTAGCAGGCTGCGGAATTTTAAATTTAGCCGCTGCTTGTTTGGTCGCTCGCTAGGCGTAGTTCATTTGATCGTAGCTTGCTTGATCTTCGCTCACTGCTTCATGTGATGAGCGCCTATCGTTTAGCTGCCGTTTGCTAAGCGCTCTCTGTCTGATCGTCACAAACACTACGCGGTTTTATAAGGCAATGCTTGCGAGTAGAATTTTTATCTGTGCCATCATACATTCTTTGAGTACTACTGCGCTGCAAAACGATGGCTCGGAGCGGCTCGCGCGACGCAAAAGCGCCTATAAATTTAAAAAGGACGAAAATGGATCGCAAAAATGAGCCTGCAAATTTCAGATCCGCAGACAGCGAGATGTTTGCGTTTTTATCGAGCTTGGGCGATCGCTGGCAGGTAAGCGAGGGCGGAGCGCGCTTTATAGAGGAAAATTTTACCTTCATCGGCTCCAAGCCCGTCTTGCGGGGTTTGAAAGATTACGCGACCGCGGACTGCCCCAGCTTTGCCGGTGCCAGTAGCTTCATAGACGCAAATCCCGCGGTAAAAGCGAGGATTTTGAGCGGCGAAATCCGCTATCTGGGCGATAGTCTAACGAGCGCCGAGGTTAAATTTGCGCCCGAATATTTTTACGATTTTTTAAAATTTATAATGGAGCAGGTCCCAGAACACCACTATTTTTTCAGCCCTACCGAGCGCTGGCTTTTGCTGGTTGCGATGGAGAAATACGTGGAATTTGCGGCTTTAAATTAGCGCTTGGGTCCGCGAAAATTTGCAAAATTTCGCCGCCTGCGCCGCGCAAGTTCGGGCTGGCTGCGGTCTGCTACGGCGTGACGGAAGAGGAGTGAAAGATCGCTTGAAATTTATCGACCGCAATGATCGTGCCGCAGCGGCGTGAAATTTAAACGGGCGCTCTGTTCGCGAACTAGCCCTTGCCTAGCTTGATACGTGCCTTAAAATCGGGCATGATCTGCGCGATGAGCGCGTAAAAATCCGCTCCATGGTTTGCGTGGACGAGGTGCGCGAGCTCGTGCAGCACGACGTATTCGACGAAGCGCCGATCCCGCTCTATCAGGCTTAGCGAGAAGTTGAGATAGCCCTTGGCGTAGTTGCAGCTGCCCCAGCGCGTCTGCATTTTGCGCACCCGCACCCGCGCGATCTTGCGACCTATCCGTGGGGAAAATTTCTCGATATAGCGCAGATAAAGCTCAAGCGCAAAGGCCTTTTTAAACGCCGCAAACTCACCCTCGCTCTCGCAAAAGATCGCGCCTTTCGATACGAAAATTTTATCTTTAAATTTAGAACTTTGGATAAAATTTTTGATCGTAAAATCTGGCTCGTCGCGCTCCGCCGCTTGCGCGCTTTGCGCTACATTTTGCGGCACGTTTTCGCCCGCAAATTTTGAAATTCTTTCGCTCATGAGCGGAATTTCCTCACTCGCGGCAGAGCTAAAATTTGAAATTTCTCCGCCATCGGCGGGTTTAAATTTTGAAATTTCTCCGCCCGCGACAGGTTTAAATTTTAAAATTCCGTCCCTTGCGGCAGGATCAAATTTTAAAATTTCTCTGCTCGCAGCGGAGTTAAATTTACCTGCGTCGTCGCTTTGCGGAGCGCGCCCGCTTGAGTGAAATTTTGAAATTTCGCCGCAGGATTGCTCGAAAACATTTTGCGACGCCGTATCTATAAATCCGCCGCTTTGTCGTACTTCGCTCTGTTGCGCGAGCCCTTGCGCCGCATCGACGGGTAGATTAAATTTTAAATTCTCGCTCGCCGCGCCATTTTGCGAAGTGCGTTCGCCCGAGTGAAATTTTAAAATTTCACTTGCCGTGCCGCTCCCCGCACCGTAATTCATGCCGCCCGTGCCGTTATTTGCGCTGCCGCTCACATCGCCGCCGCTACCGCCTATGCCCGCGCCGCTTTGTAAATGAGCTGAATTTACGCCGTCCGCGTCACTATTCGCATCGCCATTCGCCCAGTTCACGCAGCCTTGCGTGCCGCCATTGTCTAAATTTTTATTCGCGCCGCAGTTTGTGCCGAGCTCAGCCTCGCGGCTAAATTTCAGCTTGTAAATTTTGCCTAAAATTCTAACCTGATCGCTCGCTAGTAGCTTGCTTCGCAGTCGCGCCAGCGTTTGGCGGATCCAGCTTTCGTGCTTCAGGATAAAGTCTTTTGCTTGCGCCGCGGTGTAGGAGTGCGGCACGCTCACGCTGATCTCGCAGTCCTTGCTAATGCGGATGCGCGCGTATTTCATTCGCTTAAAACGCAGACTTATCGGCAAGCCTAGCAAATTTAGACTAACTTTTTGCTCTGCCATTTTTTGCTTATCCATCGCGCCGTATTTGCGCTGCCGCGTAGCCACTCGTCGCAGAAAAACCCGATCCAAACGCCCAAAATTCCATATCCCAAATGGATACCTAAAAGCCAGCCCACGGGGATCGAGACGCCCCACATAAAGATCACGCCCATCGCAAAGGGAAACCTCGCGTCGCCGCTTGCGCGCAGGGCGTTTACGAAGACGATATTAAGCGTCCGTCCGAACTCAAGCCCCAGCGTGAGGTAAAAAAGCGGCCGCATGACCTGCTTGTGCGCTTCGCTTAGGCTCAGTAGCTCCATGATCTGCTCGCGCGCTAAAAACACGATCGCGACGAAAAGCGCCGTCGCCCCGAGCCCAAAGCGCAGCGCGGTAAATGTGTGTCGGTACGCCTCCTGCGGCTTGGCGGCGCCTACGAGGCGGCCTACGATCACTTCGTTTGCCATGCTGATCGCGCTTCCGCCAAAGAAGATGAATGATGAAATTTGAAAATAGATCGTCTGTACGGTAAGGCTCGCCTCGCCCATGCTCGCGACGAAGGCGAAGGCGACGAGATACTGCACGATCCACAGCATGTTTTCGCCCGCGCTCGGAAGCCCTACGGATAGAATTTTACGCAGCGTGGCGAACTGGATCTTTAAAAACATCGTGAGGTAAAATTTTATCTTTAGCACCTTCGTGATGATGAGAAAGAATAAACATACGCCGATCATACGCCCCGCGATCGTGCTCACGCCGATGCCTTCAAGCCCGTAATACGGCAGTCCGAACGGCCGAAAGAGCACGACGTAGTTGCCTGCGAGCGTTACTAAATTCATTGCCACGGAGACTGCGATGATGAAATTTGCGTATCCGTAAACGCGCACGATAGCGCTAAGTACGATCGCGACGGCGTCTATCGCAAAGACGATGCTAATGACCTTAAGATAGATCGCGCTTTCGCTCAAAAGCTCGGCGGGCACTTGCAGCGCGCGGAGTAAAAACGGCGCGCAGCTAAAGACGAAAACGCCGCTGCAAAGTCCCACGAGCGCGTTAAATGCGATGCTCGTGTGGATTGCGCGCATGGCTAGGACTTTGTTTTTCGCTCCCAGCGCCTGCGCTACGAGTACGGAGCAGCCCACGGCGAGGAAGCCGAAAACGGTGACGAAGAGCAAAAATATCTCGTTGCCCGCTCCTAGCGCGCCTACCAGCGAGACGTCCACGCGCGAGATCATGTAGGTGTTGATAAACGTGGTCACGAGGCGCAAAAACATATCGACGTAGATTGCGAGCGAGAGCCTTAGTAGCGAGATTTCTTTCATATTTTGCCTTTATTGGGGGAAATTGTAGCCGAAAATTCTTTTAGGTTTGCTTTTGTATCAACATCGGCTATTTTGTGCGTAATCGCTCTTTTACATACTTTGCCCTTTGCCTATTTTTCCTTAAAATATTCCATCCACAAAAAAATATTCGTACGGCAAGTTCGATAACATGGAGTGCTAAACTTTCGCTGCATAATTCTATTAATTTGGCTGTAAAGTTATAAATTTCAATTAGTAGAATTTTGCAATTTTACATTTTAAAATTTTGTTTAAAACTCTAGTTGTGTAAATCCTGATTTTGTTGAACGTACTATTACGTTTACGTATAAATGAAATATCTTGGGGGCAGAAAGGAGGCTTGAATTGCGAGGTCGCTCCCCTTTCCGCCCCCAAACCCCCACCTAACCCCCGACAACGCTTTATAAGGGGCGGACTACGTCCGCGCTAAATTCTATGCGCGGCGGGGCGCTGTGCGTAAATTTAAACTCGAATTTAAAATTCTAACCATTTACCGCAATTTGATATAAACTCGGCAAAATTTTCCCAAGGATCCCCGATGCAAACGCTTGATTTTCACGTCCATCTGCTAAGCAAGGAGGTGCGCTTCGATCGCCCTTACGACAGGCTCGCGCTGCGCCTTTTCGGCAGGCGCTTCGGCATAGACGTATCGCGCGCGATCAAAGAGCCATACGAGGCCTATGTGGACGCTCTGCTCGGCGGGCTTAGAGCTTCGAAATACGTTAAAAAAGCGGTGCTTTTCGGCGTGGATGCTAAATTTAGCGACGCGGGCGAGCTAATCCATCGCGATAAGACCGTCTGCGCGGACAATGACAGCGTGTTTGAAATTTATCAAAAAAACCCAGATCTCATCGTGCCGTTTTTTAGTATCAATCCGAAGCGAACGGATGCGCTAGATGAGATCGATCGCTGCTTCGAGCTCGGATTTAAAGGGGCGAAATTTTTACAAAACTATTGGGATCTGGATACGAGGCTGCCTCGCTACGTGCCGTATTTTGAAAAGCTCGCCAAGCTCGGCTTGCCGCTGGTGATCCACGTCGGTAACGAAAGCTCGGTGCCGAGCTCGCGCCGCTGCGAGGCGCTGGAGATGATCTACGCGCCGCTTGAGCTGGGCGTTACGACGGTGTGCGCACACATGGCGATCAACTACGAATATTCGCATATTTTTCGTGCGCTCTCGCGCCGCCCGCGAAATTTCGGACACGATTATTTCGCGCTTCTGGCGCTTCTGCGCACGCACAAAAACCTATACGCTGATGTTTCCGCGCTGATGACGCCGGTGCGCGCGAAAGCCCTGCCGCATCTAGCAAGCCAAACGGATGTGCACTCGCGCCTGCTTTACGCTTCGGACTTCCCGGTGCCGTATTCTGCGATATACAATACCTACGATCTGCGCCTATCGCAGCGTATCGCGCTGCATAAAGAGCCCAACCCTTTCGATCGCAACGCGCGCGGACTGCTCGCGTATTTCGGCGAGGATAGCGAGCTGTGGAGCAACTACAAAAAAATTCTGCCCTTTGCGTAGGCGGTGAAATTTAGGGCGTGCGGTTAGAATTCGGTGCATTTGCAGCTTTTCGCAGTTGGTTCCGAGCAAATGTAGCAAATGACATAGTGAGCGCGAGTAATGGAGCGGTCGGCGCTGTCTGTATAGCGAGAGAAAAGGCGAAACATGCGTCGGGCAAAGCGCTCAGTAGAGAACTGATAATTAAGCATGTACCGCGAAATTTCACAGGGCAAAATTCCGCATATTACGCCGATTACGCCGCCGCAAATTCGGCAGGTATCAGCCAAGTGCGCCCGCCCGACGCTAAATTTTAAAATTTAAACCGAGCGGCGTGTATCGTAGTATCAAAGCACTCTTTGGCACAGCGCAAATTTTGAAATTTCAGCGGTTTAATTTAGCTAGCAGTTACACTAAATGAAACGGCGAGATCATACACGGCGCCGCACCGCTTTAAATTTAGCTCACAGGCGCGCTAAATCCTAGCCGCGACATGATTTGCTTTAAATTTTACAATGACGGCTCGCTTTAAATTTCAAACCACTGGTGTAATCTTCAAAAATTTAGTGGCGCCTGTCTGAAATCCGCATTGTGCCACGCCGCCCAGCCGCATCGACGCTGCGTCGTATGATTTACACTTAAAGCCATTAAAATACCAACGACGCGCTGTGTCATTCGCGCCGAATTGCGCTGCACTATTTTTGCCACACCGCTTGCGCTATAAAATTTAACGCGGGTTTGTTTTAAATTTCATTTCATCGCACAAAAAACCGCTGGCGAGAAATTCTAGCGGCGGCTCGCTTTAAATTTACGCTTCGTGCCGCTTCTCGGCTCGTTTGTTTCAATCTCTCGCTGCTCCTATTCTGTCGCGCCGTGAAATTTTAAAATTTCCCCTGAATTTTAAGAATTTACGAGGCTTAAAAGTGCTTTTGAAATTCTTGCGATCTCATCTTGCATATGCCCGCCAGGATTTTGCTCAAACTCCGCTTTTGCGCCCGCACTGCGGCATTTTGCGATGAAATTTCGCGCCGTCTCGCCGCAGAGTGCTCCGCGCGGATTTTTCGGGTTCATCTCGGCCTCGCCCAAGGACGCGTAGACGTGCGCCAGCCCCCTTTGCGGCGAGTGTGCGGCGACGAAGGCGTCAAATCCGCCGAACCAAAACGACGCCGAGACGCAGGCGATCTTTTGAAATTTATCGCTTGCAAACGCCGCGTACGCGCTAAAAAGCCCTGCCAGCGAGTATCCCGCGCACGCTCGCCACGCAGGTTTGCCCGCGCCGAATACGTGCCGCTCGATACGCGGGATCAACTCGTTCGTAAATTTTTCTAAGTGCGCCGCGCCGCCGCCTGCGAAATCGCGCACCCCCTTAAACGGCGATTTTGCCGCCCACGGGCTGAGCTTATCGCCCCACTGCGCCTCGTTTAGATAGATCGCCGCAAGCACGAAATCGGCGCCGCTTCGTCGCGAGACGAGTTCGTAAATTTCGCCCGTACCGGTCGCGCCAAACTCCAAGGCGTGCAGGTAGATGATCGGTGCGGACGCGGCTTCTTTTGTAAAGGAGGGCGCAGCCGCAAAAGACGGCGCGTGCGGGGCAAAAATTTCTACGCGCGGGCCGTTAAATTCCAAACTTTGCATCGCTAAACCTTTAAAAGTTATTAAAATTTAATAGAATTTTGTGTAAAATCATCAAATTTAACACTAGAGGAACTTAAAATTGGCTTTGATCGAGCTTATCGATGTTACGAAAAAATTCGGCTCTCACGTCGTATTAGACGGCGTAAATTTCGCACTGGATGCTAATGAGCGCGTCGCCGTGATCGGCAAAAACGGCGGCGGCAAATCCACGCTGATGAAGATAATTGCGGGTCTGTGCGAGACCGACGAGGGGCGCGTGATCACTCAAAACGGGCTAAATATCCAGATGCTCGCTCAAACGCCGAAATTTGAAGACAATCTCTCGGTCAAAGACGCGCTGCGACGGGAGCTGGCTGAAATTTACGCCGCCCTTAGCGAATACGACGCGATCTCGAGTAAGATCGCCGCACAGCCCGAAAACAAGGAACTTTTGGCGCGCCAAGACGAATTGATTAAATTTATCGAAGCCAAGGACGGCTGGCAGATCGATAATAAGATCGAGCAGGTGCTGCAAAATTTCGGGCTTAAAATTTACGAAAACCGCTCCGTCTGCACGCTTAGCGGCGGCGAAATTCGTCGCGTAGCGCTGGGTGCGCTGGTGCTTAAAAAGCCCGACGTGCTGCTGCTGGACGAGCCCACGAACCACCTCGACGTCTATATGGTGAAATTTCTAGAGGATATGCTGCTTAGCTCGAAGCAGACGATCGTTTTTATCAGCCACGATCGCTACTTCATCGACCGCTTGGCGACGCGCAGTATCGAGCTCGAAGAGGGTAAAATTTCAAATTTCGATGGCGGATACGAGAACTATCTGAGGCGCAAGCAGGAGATGCTCGCTTCGCTCGAGAAGTCCCACGAGACGCTGCTTAAACAGCTGCGCGCCGAGGAGGAGTGGCTGCACCGCGGCGTAAAGGCGCGCCTAAAGCGCAACGAAGGGCGCAAGGCGCGTATCATGCAGATGAGGCAGGATGCGAAGAAAAACCCGGGCGCGATCCGCCGCGTGCGGCTCGAGCTGGAGCGCGCGAGTAGGAGCTTTAACGGCACGGGCGGCGACAATCGCAAAAAGATGCTTTTTGAATGCACGAATATCGGTAAAATTTTAAACGGCAAGGTGCTTTTCAAGGGCTTTTCAGCGCGAGTTTTGCAGGGCGAGCGCATCGGCATCGTAGGCGCTAACGGCGCGGGCAAAAGCACTCTGCTTAAAATTCTACTCGGCCGCAGCAAGATCGATGCGGGAGAGATCAAACGCGGCGAGATCAGGATCGGCTACTTCGATCAGACCCGCAGCGGCATCACGGACGATAAAAGCATAATCGAAATTTTTTGCCCCAACGGCGGCGATCACATAAGCGTCCGCGGCAGCTACATGCACGTATATGGGTATTTGAAAAATTTCTTGTTTCCGAAGGAGTTTTTAGATAAGCCCGTCGGCGTGCTTAGCGGCGGCGAAAAGAACCGTCTAGCGCTTGCCAAGCTCTTTACCGAGCAGTACGATTGCCTGATCTTGGATGAGCCGACGAACGATCTTGATATCGCGACGATCAATATTTTGGAAGATTATCTGCTAAGCTTCGAAGGCGCGGTAATCATCGTAAGCCACGATCGCTATTTCATCGATAAGATTACAAATAAGCTTTGGGTTTTTGAAAAAAACGGCACGATAGATCAAATTCAAATGCCCTATTCGCAGTATTTGGAGTTTGAAGACGAGATGGCGGAGATCGATCAGATCGAAGCCGATGCTGGCGCGAGCGCGAGCACGGACGAGGGCGGTCGCGAAAACAAAAAGGAGAAGACGAGCGCCGCGAAGCTTAGCTATAAACAGAATAAAATTTTAGAGGAGTACCCCGCTAAAATCGAGGCTATCGAGGCGCGCATAAAGGAGCTAAATCACGCGCTCTCGACGCCTGAAATTTATCAAAAGCTCGGTATGCAGGGGCTTTTTGAAGAACTTGAAGAAAAAAGAGGAACGTTAAACAGTATGGAAAATGAATATTACGAAGTGCTTTCGCTCGCCGAGAGCCTAAAGTAGGCGCGATGGTTTGGTTTTTGATCTTTTTATACGCGCTTTACACGATTTATAAAATTTCGCTCGATCTGCTCGAGCTAAGCTTCATCCGCGCCAAGCTAAAAGAGCCTGCAGTGGTGCTTAGCGAGGAGGATTATCGTAAGGCGGGCGAGGTCGGCGCGGTAAATTTAAAATTTAATATATTTTCGCACTGCTTTTCTTTTGTGGTAGCGCTTATTTGGATACTTGCGGGTGCTGGCGCGTTACAGCGCGCGATATATGATTTAGCGGGCGACGGGATTTTTGCGCAGAGCTGCTTTGTAACGGCGTTTTTAATCATCGGCGGCGCGATATCGTTTCCGCTTGAAATTTACAAAACCTTCGTCAAAGATCGCCGCCTAGGCTTTTCCACGATAACGCCCGCCGTTTTCGTAAAAGATGCGCTAAAATCGCTCGTACTCACGCTGGTTTTCGGCTTTGCAGTAGCCTCTGCGCTCGTTTTTTGCGTAAACAGCCTGGGCGCGCACTGGTGGGTCTGGGGCTTTTTGCTAAGCTTCGGCGTAGTTTTACTGATAAATTTAATTTATCCGACCGTTATCGCGCCGCTGTTTAATAAGATGCAGCCGCTAGAGCACGGCGAGCTAAAAGAGCGCATAGAGGGGCTTTTGCAGCGCTGCGGTTTTAAAAGTAGCGGCGTTTTTACGATCGACGCGAGCAAGCGCGACAAACGCCTAAACGCCTATTTCGGCGGCTTCGGCGCGACGAAAAAGGTCGTGCTTTTCGACACGCTCATAGAAAAGCTGAGCGAGGATGAAATTTTAGCCGTTTTAGGGCACGAGCTCGGGCATTTCAAACACGGCGATATTTTGAAAAATTTAGCGCTTAGCTTCGTGCTTTTGGGCGCGACGTTTGCGGTATTCGGAAACCTTTCCGGGGGCGTATTCGGCGCGTTGGGGCTTAGCGAGGGCGGCGGCGCGACGCTGGTTTTTATGATTTTGTTTGCGCCGATTTTGCATGCGTTTTTTGAGCCGGTGATCTCCAAGCTTAGCCGCATGCACGAATTTAGCGCGGACCGGCACGGTGCCAGCATGCAGGATAAAAAGAGCATGATCGGCGCGCTAAAGAAGCTGGGCAGCGAAAACAAGGCGTTTCCGCTCGCTCATAAAATTTACGCCGCAGTGTATCATTCGCATCCGAGCCTGTATGAGCGCATAAGAGAGCTTGATGAGGATCGCTGAGGCGCTAAGATGGGGGCTGGAGCAGTGCGGCTCAAAATACGTCGCGCGCGAAATTTTAAAATTCTGTGAGCGACTTAGCAGCGAAGAGCTCGTGCTAAAATGCTCGGAAGAGCTCGCACATGAAGCGGAGTTTCGCGCTAAGATCATTGAATTTAAAGATGGCCGCCCGCTTGAATACATCACGCAAAGCTGCGATTTTATGGGCTTTAAATTTTACGTCGACGAGCGAGTGCTGATACCGCGCTGCGAGACCGAAATTTTAGTAAAAAAGGCGCTTACTTTGGCGCAAAGCTTGGGCGAGCCGCGCATTTGCGAGATCGGCACGGGCAGCGGTATAATCGCTATCTGCTTAAAAAAACTACTTCCCGCTTGCCGCATCACGGCTAGCGACATCAGCGCGGATGCCCTGCAAGTAGCGCGCGCAAACGCCGCAAGCTTAGGCGCGGACGTCGAGTTCGTACACTGCGCCTATGCAGATGAGATCGTGGGGGAGTTTGATCTCATCGTCTCAAATCCCCCATACATCGCAAACTCCTACGCATTGGACGCGCGCGTGCTGCAGGAGCCGAAACAGGCGCTATTTGGCGGCGAGCGGGGGGATGAAATTTTAAAACGCATCGTGCTGATCGCCGCACGGCGCGCAAAATTTCTAGCCTGCGAGATGGGCTATGATCAAAAACAGAGCTTGTCGGAGTTTTTGCGCGAGCAGGGCTTTAGGGCGGAATTTTACAAAGATTTGGCGCAGTTTGATCGCGGATTCGTCGCGCGAAATTTAAACAGATCGTAGGCGCGCCGTGCAAAGCTCGCAACTACGCAGGCTGCTTTATTACAAAGCGTTCGGCTACCGCTACGTAAGCGCCGAAATTTTAAGCGGCAGCGAGCGATTTTTTAAGGCGCTGGACGCGCTGCGATCCGCTACCGCCGAGTGCAATCTCTGCGAACTCGCCAAAACGCGCGCGGGAAGCGGCGAGCAAAATTTTAAAAATTTCAAAACTATCAAAAATTTTAAAAATTCTAAAACCCCCGCGAACGTAAAACTTATGATCATAGCTCTTACGCCGAGCTCTAGCGAGGGTTTTGGCGGCGGTTTGGAGGCTGAAGTAGCAGCGGCGCTAGATCAAATTTGCGCGCCGGAAGAAATTTATTTTAGCTTTCTGATAAAGTGCGCGGTGCCGCAAAATAGGCGCATAAGCTCGGAAATGATCTTAAAATGCGCGCCCTATCTGACCGACGAGATCAAAATTTTAAAGCCCAAAGTCGTGCTTTGCTTGGGCGAAATTTGCTGTAAAATCGTGCTGCGAAATGGCGATCTAGCGGGCATGGACGTGCTGCACGGCTCGGTCTTTAACGAGGGCGGTATCAGTTTCGTGCCGAGCTTCGATCCCGCATTCATCGCGCAAAATCCGAGCAAGGCGGAGCTTTTCAAAGAGGATCTGCAAAGGATAAAAGAGCTGCTGTGAAGCACATTTTGGCGCTTTCTTTGCGCGCCGTTTTGATTTTGCGCGTAGCTTTTTGCACGCGCATCGTGATTTTTGTTACGGCGGGCGAGCGGACGGGGCGAATTTGACCTGCTTAAATTTCACGGACTAGCGGGATTTTAGCGGAGTAAAACACAGACTCGATCTGCGCGGGTTGAAATTTAATGGCGAGAAATTTCGTAAAGCGGCGGAGTAGGGCAAATTTAGCGCCATTGCAAAATTCTAATATTTCAAATTTTGCTTTTTATTTAGCTATTTGGGGCGTGCGAGGGGTTTATGTCGTGGCATAGCCGCTAAATTTAGACCTTCAATTTCGAGCAAATTCTATGTAGTAAAATTTTATCTCGCCTGCAAATTTTATTATTGCCCAAGAGCTTTGCGCATTCTTAGATTTTACGCCTAAGGTCGGTCTGCGCCATGTTTTCGCCGCACACGACTAGGTAAATTTGAACCCGCGAAATAAATTTATCTCAAAGATTTGAAAAATTCTAAAATTTCGGCGCTAAATTTGATCGGTCTGCCGTCTTTTACGAAGGCGATTTTTACGTCCTGTGCGTATAAAAGCTCGCTAAAATCCGCGTTTTTAATATCTTTGATCTTGTAAATTTCTTGCCGCAAAAGGGCGCTGGCGTTTTTGAGCGCGGCTAGGCTCGTGCGAATTTCAAGCGTATCGCCGAGGCGCGCGGGGCGGAGGAATTTAGCGCAAAGCTCGCTAACTACGAAGTATGCGTCCGCGCGCGCAAAGTCCACCCCGGCCTGCATAAGCGCCTCGCTGCGCGCCCGCTCGCAAAATTTTATGTAGTTGGCGTGATACACGATGCCCTGTGCGTCGGTGTCTTCGTAGTAAATTTTAATCTGCATCGGCTGTGCTTTGCTCCAGTGCTGCCTTTTTTGTGGCGAGGGCGGGGAGGATTTTTGCGAAAAACAGCACCGTTTGAAACACGATGATGAGTTTCATGCACCATTCGCTAGCCGCGTGGATTTGGGCAAATTCCTGCGTCATCGTCGCTTCTGCACCGATCTTCTGGGCATTTATAACGTAGTCGGTAAAGTAAAGCACGAAAAGTAGGGCTAAAATGATATTTACGAGCGTCAGCATCAGGGTCGAAAGGCGCAAGCGAAAGGATTGCGATTTGTTGTTATTGAAATTTATCATCTCAAAAACGAGGCAGATGACCGAGACTGCGATGAGGATGCCGCCATATCTTGCGAAGATCTCGCTCATCAGCTGGCCGCTTTGAAAGTGCGATAGCACGCCCTCTCCGATAATCTGCTGCGGGAAAAATACCACGGGCGCGACGAGTGCGCCGAGCGAGAGCTCGATGCCGATAAGGGCTGCGATGATGAAGATATAGATAGAAAAAATTGCGCGCATAAAAGTCCTTTTAAATTTTGATAAATTTTAAATCGGACGTGATTATAGCGAAATCTTATAATCGTGCGCTTAAGCGTTTTGTAGGCGGGTTTTTTGGCGAATGGGGCGGCGGTCATCGGTCGTAAATAGGATGAAATTTTTAATTTTTGGATGCGGCCGCCTGCGAAATTTGTGTTGAAACGCGCCGTGATCAAAATTTCGTAATGAAATTTGAAATTTCAAAACTGTTTTTAAATTTCTTAATGTGTATTCAGCCCCCTTTAAGCATCGCTCTTGTATAATCACAATTCTGTTTCGCACCGAGCCGAACCTGCTTCCTTAACTCTTAAGTCCTAGTAGTTTTAGCCTTTTAGCGAACGCGTTTTTTAAAATTTTAACTGTTAAAAACAAATATCTTTAGTCAATCTTTGAAATCTAAACAAGTGATCGATTGAGCCTATGGATTTAAGATTTAGATCGCCGGATCGAAAGTTAGAGAATTCTTTATATCCGTAACGAATATCTAATTAGCATCTAGCTTTAACTAAACCTAATCCATAAAAACAATGTTACAAACATAAAGTTTTTAGATTAAAAACTTCATATCGACTCTCTAAAGCT
>UQCL01000037.1 GCA_900539505.1 uncultured Campylobacter sp.
CGCGTAAGATCGTCGGCAGCGTCAGATGTGTATAAGAGACAGATATAATATTTGCTTTAAAATTTCGCTTTGATCCAGCTTGAAATAGGTGCAGAATTTCGCGCCCTCTATATCTTGCGATATGTCGGTGGCGCCTACGGGGCTTTTTTCATATTTTTTAAGATCTATTTTTCGGATATTGTTTTCATCTCCTTTGCCGATTGCTCCAAGCACGCGAAAGTCCCTATCTATCTCGCCGTAAATATCAAAAAACAGATAACTGCCCTTAAAGCTTTTATAGGCGAATTCCTTTACGGCATCCTTAACAATTTCGATATTTGCAAGCGTAACTTCGGTCTTTTTGCAAGATTCGTTTTTTATCTCGACTTCAATCATCTAGGCTCCTTTATTTGTCTCGCTAAATTTTAATCCGTTAGCCATTTTACCACGTATTCCAATAATTCCTCTAAATTTTCGGCTCCGCAACTTCCTTTGAGTTCGTTTTCCGTGGCATTGATGAAAAACCAATCCTCGTCATCTCTATCGATATTTATTTTGATCGGCTTTTTCCCGCTCTCGCCATCGATTTCGATCCACCAGCCCGGGTTATCGACCGTTTCTAGCGTAAGGCCATATTCATGCTCCCATTCTCCGTCGCATTTGGAAGCGTACCAGTTTTGTATGAGTTTTAGATTACTCATTGCTCCTCCTTTAATTTTATAAATTTTAAAATTCTCGATTTGTTAGGCTTTGATATTGCAATTGAAGCAGGGCTTCTTTGCTATTTAAATTTTAATCGCTTATTAGAAATTTCTTTTCTACACCGTCTTTATTTACGGCTGTTATCTCCCACTCCGGTCTATTTAAAAATTTTATAGCTTTTTCATCCAGTTCGGACAATGGCTCCTCGTGATTGCATCTGGTTTTAAGATAATATAGCGAAAGATCGCCCGTTCGATTTTCATCCATAAGCTGCATTATGCACTTATCGTTTGGATACCCACTATCATAGCGGTTTATCATCATAAACGCCTCGCAGCTCTTATGAAACGGGAAGCGGCCGAAATTAAAAAGATTGCCGACGAGCTCAAATACAAGGACAAAAAACATAAATAAAATGAATAGTTTGACCATTCTGCCTTTCACAGCGGCGCTCCTAAATTTTGAAATCAAAAATTCGTTTGTGTTTTAAATGCCAGACGGTATTTGCGCTTAAGTCGCGGGTGCGCCCAAGCATTAGCCGAAGCGGTCGGGCGCAAAATTTACGACGCTATCTCGCCTTTTGCTGCGCCGGTTGCGGTGGATTCGCTTTCGTCCATAATGATGAGCTGTCTAGCGCGCTTAATCTTGGCATCGTCGCGAAACGCCGCGCGCACCTTGTCCATGCCGGTGTAAAATTCCTTCATCAAAACAAGGCACAGATATGCGCCAAATTCCGTCGTACGAATAATCTCGTTCTCGATCCGCACGGCTCCTGCAAGCCTTAGCAGGCTAAGCTCTCTGCCAAGTTCGCGACGCAAATTTAGATCGTTTGCGGCATTAAATTTAGCGATATCGATCTCGCCGTTGAAAAGCTCGGTCAAAAAGAGGTATTTTGCGCGCTCGGATCTGCTAAAATCGCAAGTAGCGATTACGGTGCTTTCGTTTTTGCGCACTCTGCTTGCGTAGTCTTCGAGGTTGAACGCATTTACGAGCAGCCGCCCGCCTAAAAAGCTAAACGCGCCGCTTCCGATGCCTACGTATTCGTGATTTGTGCCTACGTACTCGTCGCTCATGTTTGATTTTTCGCGAGCGAAAGCCCATGCGTTGCTGCGGTGCCAGCTAGAAAATTCCTTGCAGATGATGGAGTAAAATTCCTCTTCGTGATCTACATTGCTAACGCCGAGACTTCGCGCTATTTGATCGCGCATCAAAGGCGATTTCATCAGCGGATACAGCGTGATCTGCTCGGGCTTCACCGTCTTTGCCGCTTCGATGTCGCGAAGTAAAATTTCGCGTGTTTGAAACGGAAAGTTAAAGATCAGATCTAGGCTTAAAATCGGTAAAATTCCGACCGCTCGGGATAGCTTTTCTTGCAGAATTTCGCCCGAGCCGAATTTGTCATAGCGCGACGCTTTGCGTAAAATATCATCATCAAAGCTCTGCACCCCCACGCTTAGGCGGTCTATGAGCCCGCGAAATCGCAGCAAGCTCTCGGGCTCTATGTGGTTGGGATCGCTCTCGCACGAGACCTCTTTGATGTTAAAAAGCGACTTAGCAAGCTCCAGTGTGCGCGCTAGCTCATCCTCGTCGATGAGCGTCGTGCCGCCGCCTACATAAAGCGTCTCAAAGTCGTAGCCTGCGTCCTTTGTGCGCTGCATCTCGGTGCGTAGCGCGCTAAAATACGCCTTGCACGCGCCGCGCTCGTAAGCATATTTATGAAAGGAGCAGTACGGGCAAAACGTGTGGCAGAATGGCACGTGTATGTAGAGCATATATTTTTTATCGGGGTTTGGAATTTTAGCGATATTTTCCTGCGTGATGTCGATTCTAAGGGAGTTGTATAGGGATTTTTGCATAGTTTCGGCGGCGTATTTTTTGGCGAAGCTATGCACCATTTGACTGATAAAATTCATAAAACTTTAACCTTTTTTAAACTTAAAAATTAATTTTTGAAGTTTATCGAAAACTAACTTATAAATTTATCAATAATTCAATAAAAAGCGCAGTGCCGCCATATAACTTAGCGTAGGAAGCGCTATCGTCACGAGTGAATTGCGAAATTTAGCATGCACGACAAACGCCATAATTAGGCAAAATAGCAACATCGCCGTTTGCAGCACATCCGCGCTAAAAGCTCGCTCGCCCGAGAAGCTAGGCAGCATCGTCTTAAGCGCATAGATCGTCAAAACGACCATTATCAAAAGGCCCGAGTTTTTCTGCAGATACGATAAGCTTGGACTCGCGGTCTTTTTCTTAAAAAACAGCAGCGGTAAAAATCGCGTCAAAATCGTAGCGAGCGAGGCCAGAAAGATATAGGGCAAAATTTCCACTACCTGCTCCTTTTTAAGAATTTTCGCAGCCTGCGTCCCGTGCGTGAAGGTTGCTCGAAGTATTTACGAAAGAGCAACAAAACCGCAGTGCCAAAAATCAGAGTGCCGAATAAAAAGTATTTTGTAGGAAAGATAAAAAGCCCCGCAAACGCGCAGGCAAAGCCCAGAAATAGCACTTTGTATTGCGGATTTGCCTTAAAAACCTCATAGGTTAGCATTGCAAAAAGCGCCGTCAGACTAAACTCGACTCCGCTAAAATCAAACTTTAAGCTTGCTCCCAAAACAGCCCCTACGACGACGCCCGCGACCCAGTAGGAATGATTTAAGACCGCGGTTAGATTATAGAGCAGATCAAGCTCTTTTAGCCTTTGCGGCGTTACGGGCTGTTCGCCGCTAAGCTCCTCGGGGCACAAAAATGCGCGCGCTTTTAGCAGCGCAAAGGTTTCATCCGTAAGGGCATATACGGCGTAAATTTTATGACGCACGAAGCGCAGTTCCTCAAGCAGCGACATCGTGTAGAAAAAATGGCGAAAATTTAGCAAAAACGCCACGACGAAGGTATCTACAAGCGAGGCGTGGGTTACGATGAATGCGATCAGCACAAACTCCACGCTGCCTGCGTAGATCAGCAGCGAAGTTAGCGCGAGCGCCCATACGGGCAGGTCTTGGCTGATGCCGTAGATACCAAACGCCAGCCCCAGCGGCACGTAGCCCATCATCACGGGGAGGGTGGATCTAAAAATTTCAAATTTACTCATAGCTTTCCTAAATTTAAAAGCGCGATTGTAGCTAAAATTTTATTAAATTTTACAGGGCGCGCAAGCGGGATCTGCGCCGCTGCGAGCTGGTTTTGCGCGGTTATGCGTCGCAAGAGGAGCTGTAAAATTTACTCGGTTTGGCACGGTGAAATTTTAAAATTTAGCCTGCGTAGAATTTTGCGAAATTTTAAAATTTCGGGGAGTGGATCTTTAAATTTAGCCTAAAATACGTGGCGCAAAAGCACGAATGCAAACGCCGAAAGCAGCGCCGAGACGGGTAGGGTGATGATCCACGCTAGCCCGATCGGCTTCATCAGCGACCAGTTCGTGCTGTGATTTACCAAGCCTATTCCCAAAATCGCGCCGATTAGCACGTGGGTCGAGGAGATCGGAAGCCCCAGCACCGATGCCGCCATGACGACGACGGCGCTTGCGAGCTCGGCGCTAAAGCCCGAGGCCGGGTGGATTTTCGTAAGATTGGTGCCTACGGTGGCGATCACCTCTTTGCCGATGAACCAAAGCCCCGCTATGAGGGCTACTGCGAACATTATCATAATCTGCTGCGGCACGGGAGTGGAGGGATTGATACTATTCGTAGCCATCGTATCGATGATGGCGGCAAACGGACCCACGGCGTTTGCGATGTCGTTGCTGCCGTGTGAAAAGGCAAAGCCGCTAGCAGTGAACACCTGCAGCCAGCTAAACATCAAAAACGCGGATTTGTTTAAATTTGAGCGGCGCAGGGTTTTAGCGAAAATAAACATCAAAAGCCAGGTAATTAGCGTCGACATACCGATGATGAGGTAGTTGTAAAAATTTGTAAGCCCGAAATTTAGATTATGCAGCCCCTTAAATATCAGCATCGCCGAGATCACGAAAGCGCCGATACCCGCTACGGCAGGGATGCCGAATTCCAAAGCTTTGTGGGATTTGAGCTTCTCTTTTTTAGCGTCAAGCTCGATCACCTTTTTATAATACTCGCTATCCAGCTCGCTTGGATCAAAATCCGGATCGCGCATCGCGTAGATATCATGATTTAGCGCCTCTGCATAGGCGATCTTTTGGATGTCGTCCAGGGTCTCGAAGGTCTTTTTATGCAGCTTGCGGAGGGATTTTTTTTCGCGCTTTATGCGGTCGATCTTTATTTGAGCGTAGCGGTTGTAATCCAAAATGTAATGCTTAATTAGCCAGAAAATTCCAAAGGAGATCACTCCGCCCAAAATCGGCGAGAGCACCCAGGAGATCGCTATTTTGCCGATTTTATCCCATTGCACGAGCCACAATGCGGAAGTCTCTGCGGTATTAAGCAGGGCGCCTAGCGTAAGCCCCGAGCCCACGATACCGCCGATGATAGCGTGCGTAGTAGATACGGGCAAACCCTTTCTGCTGGCAAAAAGCAGCCACGCGCCCGCCGCAAAAAGTGCGCTCATCATTACGTAGATAAAGTCTCTCGGATGCACGTCCATTTTGCTAAGATCGATTATGCCGCTGCGAATCGTCGAGGTTACTTCACCGCCTGCGATTACAGCGCCGCTTGCTTCAAATACCGCCGCGATACAAAGGGCTTGCGCGATGCTAAGAGTGCCGCTTCCGACGCTGGTGCCGAAGGAATTTGCCACGTCGTTTCCGCCGATATTAAAGGCCATAAAGATGCCCAAAAATACCGAAACTAAAAATAGCATTTTATCGCCGCTTCCTATAAAACCGAATCCCCAGATAAGAAAATAGATTGTTACGCCGCAGAATATGCCGTAGAAAATGAGACTTATCTTGCTAGATTTCATAGCTCTCCCTTAAAATCCGCGAAATTTTACCACACGCGCCTTAATCCCCACTAAATCGCACGAGGGAGGTATATTAAATTTTACTTTTAAAAGCGAATTTAGTGGCGCGCGCTAAGCTTTATTAAATCAATACTTCGTTACAATCCACATTAAATTTTAAAACCGAGGCGAAAAATGTCTAGAATTCCGCTGCAAAGCCCGTATTTCGGAATATTCGTGATGCTAATCCTGGCTTTTTGCGTCTTTTCGCTCATCGTTAAACTATCCTCTTTGTTAGGCTCGCGTTTAGCAGATAGGCGCGATGAGCGGCTAAAGGGCGAAATTTACGAAAGCGGACCCGAGGCCGTCAAACAGCCCAACCGAATGAACTCCCACTTTTTTTTGATAGCCGTGCTTTTCATACTTTTTGACGTCGAGATTATCTTTATGTTTCCATGGGCGGTAAATTTTAAAATTTTAGGCGTGTTCGGGCTTGTAGAGATGGCGTTTTTCATCGTATTATTAGGCATCGGTTTCATCTACGCCTGGAAAAAAGGAGCGCTAAATTGGCAGAGCATAAGATAAACTACGCGCGCGAAAACGGGCTTCCAGTAGTTCTTACCACCGTCGATAAGCTGATCGCATGGGGTAGAAGTAACTCTTTGTGGGCGATGACGTACGGGCTTGCTTGCTGTGCGATCGAGATGATGGCGGCGGGCGCGGGCAGATTTGATTTTGACCGCTTCGGTACGATATTTCGCGCAAGCGCCAAGCAATCGGATGTGATGATAATCGCAGGCACGCTTAGTAAAAAGCACGCCGAGTTTACGCGCCGCCTATACGACGCGATGCCCGAGCCCAAATGGGTCATCAGTATGGGTAGCTGCGCCAATACCGGAGGGATGTTTAATACCTACGCTACGGTGCAGGGCTGCGACCGCATAGTGCCTGTGGATATTTATCTCCCCGGATGCGCGCCGCGCCCCGAGACGCTGCAGTTTGCGCTGATGGTGCTGCAAAAAAAGATCCGCACCCAAACTCCGCGCCGCGCACAAAAGGCAAAAAGGCTGATCTGATGAGAAAATTTAATCCCAAAGGCGATCAGAGTAAAAAAAATTACTACAAAGACAGATTTTTCATTCCCGAGGAAACGCCTAAATCCAGCGCAAACGAGAGCGATTTCAAAGACGATCTGGACGCGCTTGAAGGCATTCAAATTTTAAACTCATATGTGGAATTTAACACCCTTGTGCTCTATGTGGAGTCTGCGCAAAATTTAGCGGCGCTGCGTGCGCTTAAGAGCGCGGGATATGAAATTTTGTGCGAGCTAAGCGGCGTGGATTTCACCGAGGCTCGCGGCGGCATCGAGGTTTTTTATCAGCTTTTGGATATCAAAAGAGCGCGCCGCGCGCGGCTAAAGTGCTTCGTGCCGAATGAGAGCTTTTTGCAAAGCGCTGCGGGCATCTACAAAAGCGCGAATTGGGCGGAGCGCGAGCTATACGATATGATGGGCGTTTGGATTGAAAATCATCCAAATTTAGCGCGCCTAATAATGCCCGATGATTGGTTCGGACATCCGCTTTTAAAGTCCTATCCGCTGCAAGGAGACGAGTTTGCCAAGTGGTACGAGGTGGATAAAATTTTTGGGGTTGGCGCGCGTGAGCGGATCGGCGAGGAGAACCGAAATTCCGCATTCGTGGATGAAAAAGATACCTTTAACTTCGCGCGGCTCTATCACGAGGGCGGTTATGGCGAGCCGCGGCCGCAAGAGAAAATTTTACAAGAATATCAGGAAGAGGGCGGCGTGCGTTTCGTAAAACGCGTTAAACGCGGAATTTACAAGATCATTACAAAGAGAAAATAATGCAAAATCCAAGCAAGCTAAGACCGTTTTTCGAAAACATCGAGTACGAGCGCGAGGGCGCGAATATGATCTTAAATTTCGGTCCGCAGCATCCAAGCGCGCACGGCCAGCTAAAGCTAGTGCTGGAGCTTGACGGCGAGCGTATCGTGCGCGCCCGCCCGGGCGTAGGTTACATGCATCGGGGCATCGAAAAGATGGCAGAAAATATGATCTACGCGGAGTTTGTTCCCGTAACCGACCGCGTCGATTATGTCGCATCGGGCTCGAACAACTACGGCTTTTGCGCCGCGGTCGAGAAGCTCTGCGGCATCGAAGTGCCGCGCCGCGCGCAGATCATCCGCACGATCTTGCTGGAGCTTAATCGTATCAGCTCGCACCTTCTGTTTTTGGGTACGCACGCGCTTGATATCGGCGCGATGACGGTGTTTCTCTACTGCTTTCGTTCGCGCGAATACATACTTGATCTCATAGAGAAATACTGCGGCGCGCGCCTTACGCACAATAACGTCAAAATCGGCGGAATGTTTTTGGATCTGCCTAACGGCTGGCTAGAAGAGATGTTAAAATTTTGCGACGAATTCCCAAGCGACATTAAAGAATTTGAAGATATGCTCGATACCAATAGAATTTGGCTGATGCGAACCGAGGGCGTGGGCGTGATCTCGCACGAAGACGCCCTTAGCTGCGGCTGTAGCGGAGTGACGCTGCGCGCTAGCGGGCATGCTTGGGATATCCGAAAAGAAGAGCCATACCTCATCTACGACGAGCTTGATTTCGACGTGCCGTATGCGAGCGAGGGCGATTGCTACGCGCGCTATAAGTGCTATATGGCGGAGATGCGCGAGAGCCTTAAAATTTTGCGCCAGTGTGCGAAACACTATCCGCTAAGCGATCCGCAAATTTTAGCGATTGATCCCGCTTACGTAAATCCGAGCAAAGAGCAGATCATGACGCAAAACTACTCGCTGATGCAGCATTTCGTGCTGGTTACGCAGGGTTTGCGCCCGCCCGTGGGCGAAATTTACGCCGCGAGCGAGAGTCCTAAGGGCGAACTTGGATTTTATATCCGTTCGATGGGCGAAAGCCGCCCGTACCGCCTTAAGATCCGCACGCCGAGCTTTTGGCATTGCGCGGTCTATGAGGAAATTTTACCCGGGCAGTATCTTGCCGACGCCGCGGCGATCATCGGCAGCACGAATATCATTTTAGGCGAGGTGGATCGATGAAACGCTACGATTTGAGGCATCTGGGCGATAAATTTTTAAACCGCATGGGCGAAATTTTAAAAAATTCCGCTCGCGGCGAGACGATGATCTTTATGTTTGAGATGGGCGATTTCAGCGCGGTTCAAAAGAGCGCCGATCTGGTGGAGGGGCTAAATTCCACGCTTTTAAGCTCGATACGCTATAACCAAGTCGATTGGATGGTCGTCGCCAAAAAGGGGAGAGGATGAAAATTTTAAATTTCGCGTCGCTGCTTAGCCTGCAAAATCCCGCGCTTGCAGAAGGTTTTAAGAGCGCTGAAATTTTAAGCGTATCGCCGCTGCAAGATCCGCATCTTCCGGGCGAGCTGATAAAATGCGAGATCGGCGCGCAAAGCTTCGTGCTGGCGCTAATTTGCGCTAGTTTTTGCGACGAGCCCTATTTCGCGGATCTGGATCTGGAGTATTTAAGCGGCGAAAGCAGCGTGGGTGAGGAGGAGATCGAGCAGATCGCGGAGTTTTTACGGAGAGGCTGTGACGCGCTTTTGATCGACGATGCGCTTATTAAAACCCATCCCGACGCCGAAAATATCAAAGCCTTTCTATCTCTCATAGCAGCGAAGTTCGGGGTTAAAATTTTAAATTTACGCGGCGAGCGAGCGGATTTAGGCGCGCAAGAGCGGGCAAATTTAAGCCCCCTTAAAGAGCCTGAGAATTTCGACGGCGCCGTGGTTTTCAAACACGATGCGGACGAGCGTCTCATCGGCGGAAGGTATTTTTGCATGGTCGCAAAGGTCAAGGGCGGCGATCGCGTCCGTATTAAAACGCCGCACCTAAATTTGGAAAAAGAATTTATTTTGGATGAGGAGCTAAAGGGCACGATTGCGCTTTTGGGCTCGGGCGGTCAGGACTTTGGCGGTTATAATTTCGAATTAGCCGAAATTTCTAAGGTTTAAAATGGCAAAGATCACGATCGACGGTAAAGCTTGCGAGTGCGACGAGGGCGAGTACATCTTGCAGGTCGCGCGTCGCTGCGGCGTTTTTATCCCTGCGCTTTGTTATCTAAGTGGCGGTACGCCGACGCTCGCATGCAGGCTTTGTATGGTCGAAGCGGACGGCAAGCGCGTCTATAGCTGCAACGCCAAGGCCAAGGACGGCATGGTCGTTTACAGCCGCAGCCCCGAGATCGACGCCGAGCGCGAAGCGATCACGCAGGTTTATTGTATTAACCATCCGATGGCGTGCGGGGTTTGCGATCAAAGCGGCGAATGCGAACTTCAAAATTTAGCCCATCTGATGCGCACAAATATCCAAAGCTACGCTATTCGCGATACGGCGCGCGAGGTGCAGGATTGGGGATATTTGAGCTACGATCCTAGCCTTTGCATCGTTTGCGAGCGCTGTATCACCGCCGCGAAGGACCGCTTGGGCGTAGATGCGTTTAAGCTCGTCCCGCGCGGCGGAGACGCGCCGAGCAAGGAGCAAAAGGACGCGATGCCTAAAGACGCCTACGCCGTGTGGAACAAACTTCAAAAAAGCCTAATCGCGCGGGTAAATGAAAATGATGATTGCGTAAACTACGGCGAGAGCGCGGCGGTCTGCCCGACTGGGGCTCTGGTAGAGCGCGCGTTTAAATACGTCTCAAACGCTTGGGAGTTGCGCCAAATCCCCGCTTCCAATCCGCACAGCAGCGACTGCGAACTGCTTTATTACGAGGTCAAGCGCCGCGGTATAGGCGACGCACGTGAAAAAATTTATCGCGTTAGTAGCGACATAAATTTTAGCGTCCTGCATGCAGGAGCGCGCTTCGGCTGGGATTTTTCAAACGAGCAGGCGAGCAAAAACGAAGCGGTTTTTAATCGCATCGTGCGCGGCATCGAGGACGGCGAGATCAAAAATATCAAATTTAATAGCTTCATTACCAACGAAGAGGCGCGGATTTTAGAGCTTTTGCGGCAAAAATTTAAGCTCGCTCTGATTAACGATGAAGCGCTTGCGTATCAAAAATTCCTACGCGAATTTTCAAAATTTAGCGGCACGAAATTTTATAATGCGGATTCGCAGACGGTTAAAAACAGCGATTTCATCGTTGTTTGCGGCACGTTTTTACGTAGCGACGCGCCGAATTTGGGCTATGCGGTAAACAGCGCCTGCAGGCTAAATAAGGCAAGCGGGATCTATTTTCATCCGTTTTGCGACGAGGGCATTAAGGGCTTTGGCAAAAATTTTATCCATCAGCCGCACGCCGCGGGCTTGGAGGCACAGATCCTGCTTTGGATCTTGCAAAAGTTCGGGCGCGATCTGCCTGAGTGGCTGGATGCGAAACTCGCGGCGGAATTTGAAATTTCGCGCGCCGCGGCGAAGGAAAATTTAGACGAGAAACCCGTGGGTTCGCAAAATCCTGAAAATTCTGCGGAGGCAAATGGCGCTGGGAACGTTGTGAGTGCGAGCGGTGCCGAAAATTCCGCAAGCGCGGATGGTGCCGAAAATTCCGCAAAAAATTCCGCGCAGAATTCCGAAAATCCTGCGGAAAGTAAAATTTCAAATTTTGCCGCAGCGCTCGGGTTGGACGAGCAAAAAATATATGAAATTTTGGCTAAAAAGGAGCATTTTTCGCTTATCATCGGCGAGGATTTTATCCGCACGCCAAATAGCGCTACGCTCGCGCGTCTAGCGGGTTTGGTGCAGCGCTACACGCCGCTAAAAGTGCTAGTGGTGCCGCCGCGCACGAATAGCCTTGGTGTCGCGCTCATCTGTGAGCTTAGCGCGCAAACGAGCGCGGGCGAGACGCTAGGCTACAACGAAGCGGGCGATATTAGCTTCGGCGTACTGGAAGCGGATCTGGACGCGCCTAGCTTGGTACAGCAAGAGGGCACGTTTACGAACTACGACAAGCGCGTGGTGCCTACTAATGCGGCGCTTGATTACGGCGGATACGAGCTAAACGATATCGCCTGTGCGCTGGGAGTTTGCGCGGAACACGCGATCAGCTATACGTCAAGCTTGGGCGCAGATTTTGAGCCGGTTAAATTTGATGATTTAGAAAATTTCTACGACAACGGCGGCGCAAATCACCGCGGATATGAGCTGCGAAATGAGGAGTTTGCCGCTAGCGAGGAGGAGTTTGAAATTTCGCCTTCCGCGCCGCTTAGAGCAGGCGAGGGCGAAATTTTAATCTATGAGGCTAATCCGCTGCATCAATTCAATAAATTTAGCGGAGCAAGCAGCGGGCTGGGCGAAGCGGGCGCGCTGTATCTAAGCCCCGGCATCGCCGAAGCTCTGGGCGTGAGCGCGGGCGATGTTGTTAAAATTTACCAAGCGGACGGCGCGAGCAACGATAAAAAAACTAGCGACGCGGGCAAAACTAGTGCCGCTAATGATAAAAGCGGTGCTGCTCGTGCGAAAAAAACGGATCGCGCAAGCGCCGCGCATAAAGCCGGCGGCGCCGGTGATGAAAATAGCGAAAGCGGCGAAAACAGGCTCGTAAGCTTAAAGCGCGAAATCGTCGCTAGCGTAAAGATCGATCCGGGCTTTAGCGGGGCGTATCTACCATATTTTGACGAGAAGCTCCGCGGCGAGATATTTTTCAAAACCTCACGCTACGCAAGCGTGAAAATCGAGAAAATTTCAAAGGAGAGGGCAGATGAGCGATAGTGCATTTTATTTCGTAGCTACCGCCTTAAAGGCGCTCGTGATTTTAGCCGTCATCGCGCTGCTCTCGGGGCTTGCGACCTACGCCGAGCGCAAGGTGCTTGCCTTTATGCAGCGCAGGATCGGCCCCTCCATGGTCGGGCCTGCGGGGCTTTTGCAGGTGGGCGCGGATATGATAAAGCTTTTTACCAAAGAGGATGCGATCCCTGCACGGGCGAATAAGCTTCTTTTTAAAATAGCGCCGATAATCTCGGCTACGGGAGCTTTCGTGGCGCTTTCGGTAGTGCCGCTACTACCGGAGTTTACGATCGGCGGGCGGACGATCCAGCCGATTTTAAGCGATATAAATGTGGGAATTTTATTTTTACTCGGAGCTAGCGGCACCTGCGTTTACGGACTGCTGATCGGAGGGCTCGCGAGCTACAATAAATGGGGCACAATAGGCGCGTTTCGTGCGTTTTTGCAGATCACCTGCTTTGAGGTGATAAACGGCCTTAGCCTGATCCCTATCGTGATGATCACGGGCTCGCTCTCGCTTATCGACATCGTAAGCGCGCAAAGCGGCGGTATTGACAAGTGGTTTATCTGGAAAGAGCCCGTCTGCTTCGCGCTCTTTCTCATCGCAGCCTTTGTAGAGTGCAACCGCACGCCGCTATGCCTCACCGAAAACGAAACCGAGATCGTAGCGGGCGCTGGTACGGCGTATTCGGGCATGCGCTGGGGTATGTTTTTTATCGGCGAATACGCCAATATCATAACCTATTCAGTCGTTACTACGCTGGTCTTTTTAGGCGGATTTAACGCATTTTGGTTTATCCCCGGCGGCGTTATGATGGTATTAAAATCAAGTCTCGTGTTTTTCTGCTTCCTATGGGCGCGCGCGGCGTGGCCGCATCTGCGCCCCGATCAGCTGATGGGGCTTTGCTGGAAAGTCTGCATGCCGCTAGCTCTTGCTTGCGTGCTAATTACGGCGCTAGCGATCGTTTAAGGAGGGTACGATGGCAAGATACGCCCAGATCGATAAACGAGCCCCTATTAACTCAGGTGGCGATAAGCTTCGTAGATTTCTAACCCGCACCTTTCGCGGCGAGCTTTTCGTGGGGCTGTGGGTCGTTTTGCGAAATATGTTTAAGCGCGGCGGCTCGCATACGCTTCGATATCCTATGGAAAAATTTGTCATGCCGCCTAGATATCGCGGCGTGCACAAGCTAATGCGCCTGCTTGAAAGCGGCAGCGAGCGCTGCATCGGATGCGGTTTGTGCGAGAAGATCTGCGTGGCGAACTGCATCGCGATGGAGACAAGCCTCGGCGCCGACGGCCGCAAAAAGGTAGATAACTACTCGATAAATTTAGGGCGCTGCGTCTATTGCGGGCTTTGCGCGGATGTCTGCCCCGAGATCGCTATCGTGCACGGCTGCGAGTACGAGCTTGCGAGTGAACAGCGGGCATACTACGGCTTCAAAGAGGATCTTTTGATTCGCGGCGAAAATTTATGCTTAAACGGCGCGGCGCAGGAGTTTGCGGGCTACGGCAGCCTGGATGAAAACGCAGGCGCGCGGATCAAGGTGACGCCGAACGCTTATATAAAAAGCGACGCCGCAAGCGACGAGCCAAACTTAAAGAGCGCGGATTTAAATTTAAAAAGTGCCGCGGAAAGCTCCAAAAAAGAGGGTGCCGCTAGCGATAAAATTCTATTTTCAGGCGGCGCGGACTTAAGCGGTGAAATTTTAGCCGAGCGGCAAGATGTCAGGCGGGCAAGCTTAAAGAAAAGCTCCGCCGCGGACGCCGAAAATTCTAAAGAAAATTCCGTTATGGACGCTCAAAATTCCGCGCCCGATTCGCAGCGAAATTCCAAAGAAAACCCCGCTTCTCAAAGCGCCGAAAATTCCGCTATGGGTAATAAAAATTTCGCGGAGAATTCTAAAGAAAATTTCGCTCCGCAGAGCGCCGACGATTCCGCCGCTCAAAGTAAAAATTTTAAAGAGAATTCGGTTGTGCCGCACGTCGAGAATTCCACGGGCGGTCTTGCTACGAACGACGATTCTGCGGAAAATTCTAAAGAAAATTCCGCCATGCAAGACGCGGGGAGTTCTGCGACGCGAGGTAAAAAATCTAAGGCAAATTCCAAAAAGAATTCCGCCGCAGAAGCTGAGAATTCTACGCAAAGCTCCGCGCCGGATTCCGCTGCGCAGGGGGAGGAGCAATGATACAAACGCTTGCATTTTATTTTTTCAGTGCGGTTTGCCTGGCGCTTTTCGGCATCAGCGTTTTTAGCAAAAACGTCCTTTACGCCCTTAGCGCACTGGCTGGCGGCATGGTCTTTATGAGTGGATTTTTCTTTTTGCTGGATGCGGAGTTTTTGGGCGTAGTGCAGATCATAGTCTACACTGGCGCCGTGATCGTGCTTTACGGCTTTGCGCTGATGTTTTTGGGCGCGGATAAAAACGTAAGCGAGCCGAAAAAGGGGGCAAGGCTATTTTTTGCGCTTAGCGGCGTGATCGCATTTTTGCTCTTGATTATCGTGCTCGGCGCGGTGGTTGCGAACAACGTAGAAACGCTTAAAATTTTAAACACCGACGATACCGAGGCGCTTGGGATGATTATCTTTACGAAATATCTGGCGATTTTCGAGCTTGCCGCCGTGATGCTGCTCGTGGCGATGATCTGCGCTATCGTGCTTGCGCATAAGCAGATGGACGCGAGCCTGAGCTACGAAGAGAGCGAGGGATAAAATGGGTCTAAATCACTATCTGATCGTCGCTGCGATGATGTTTGGGCTCGGGCTTGCGGGTATGATGAAGCGAAGAAATTTGATAATGCTCTTTTTTTCGAGCGAAATTTTATTAAACGCCGCAAATTTAGCCCTTGTCGCCGTGGCGAAATTTTACGACAATATAAACGGCGAAATTTTTGCGCTTTTCATCGTGGCGATCGCCGCGAGCGAGATGGCCGTGGGGCTTGGGCTGCTCATCTTGTGGTATAAGAAAATGGGCAGCATCGAACTTGACAGCTTCGTAAATTTTAAAAATCCTTCTAAGGATGGGCCGGATGCTTGATACCGTTTTTGTATGGCTCTTAATCGCCCTTTTCGCACCGCTTGCCTCGGCGATCTTCGCAGGCGTTTTTATTCGCGCCAAAGATAAGATGTTTATTGGCGTAGTCTGCTCGGCGCTGGTGATTTTAAGTACTATCGCGTCTCTTGCTTTGATGGAGCTCGTCTCTGATAATCGCCTAATCAGCGTAAATTTAGCCGATTTCATAAGGACTGGATTTTTGGACGCAAAATTTAGTTTTCTCATAGATAGCGTAAGTGCGGTGATGATGGTGGTCGTAGGCATCGTTTCCAGCGTAGTGCACGTGTATTCGATCTACTATATGTGGGATGATGAAAACTTCTCTAAATTTTTCAGCTTCCTGGGGCTTTTCGTTTTTTCGATGCTGGTTTTGGTAACGAGCGATAATTTTTTAGGACTTTTCATCGGCTGGGAGGGGGTCGGACTCTGCTCGTGGCTGCTAATAGGCTTTTGGTATGATAGGAGCAATTACAGCTGGTGCGCCAATGAAGCTTTTATAATGAACCGCATCGCAGACCTTGGGATGTTGCTTGGAATTTTTCTGATCTATTTAAATTTCGGCTCGTTGCGCTACGAGGTGGTATTTGCTAACGCAGCGAGCTTGGAGCCTGAAATTTTAACCCTGATCGCAGCGCTTTTATTTATCGGCGCGATGGGCAAAAGCGCGCAGTTTCCGTTCCATACCTGGCTTGCCGACGCGATGGCGGGTCCGACGCCCGTCTCCGCGCTCATTCACGCAGCGACGATGGTTACCGCGGGCGTTTATCTGGTGATCCGCGCAAATGCGATTTTCGCGCTCGCGCCCGAAGTAAGCGGCTTTATCGTCTGCTTGGGCGCTTTCGTGGCGGTCTTTGCGGCGTCGATGGCGCTAGTTCATAACGATCTTAAAAAAATCATCGCCTACTCCACGCTTTCGCAGCTTGGCTATATGTTCGTAGCCGCGGGGCTCGGGGCGTATTGGATCGCGCTATTTCATCTGGCGACGCACGCGTTTTTCAAAGCGCTTCTATTTTTGGGAGCGGGTAACGTAATGCACGCGATGAAAGACGATCTAAATATCCAAAATATGGGCGGATTATATAAGTTTATGCGACCTACGGCGATTTTAATGTGCATAGGCTCGCTCGCGCTTTGCGGATTTTATCCGTTCGCGGGCTTTTTTTCAAAAGATAAAATTTTAGAAGCGGCGTGGAGCGCGGACGCGTATTTCATCTGGGCGCTGCTGTTTGCGGGCGCTGCGATGACGACATTTTACAGCGTGCGTCTAATAATGCTCGTGTTTTTCGGCAAGCAAAAATTTACTCACCATCCGCACGAGGCGAAAGGCTTTGCCCTCATTGCGATGGGCGTATTAGCCGTGCCTGCAGTGATCGCGGGCTTTTTCGAGCACGATTTTGCTGAGTTCGTGCTTAGCATACTGCCCGGATTTAAAATTTCGATCCCGCACGGCGTGGAGGTAATTTTGATCGCCCTAACGCTAGCGATGATAAGCGCGGTAGCGATCGGCACGATTTGGACATACGGCAAGGGTAAATTTAGCCAAAATTTAAAGAATTGCAAATTTTATAAAATTTTGATCGCTCAGTATTTTATCCCGCAAATTTACGAGCGCGTGATCGTGCGCGGATACGCTAAGCTTAGCGAGATCTGCGCTAAATGCGACAGCGCGATCATAGACGCCAGCGTCGATCTGATCGCTCGCGTGGCGGTAAAAAGCGGCGAAGGTGCGGATCGCGCAAGCAATAGCGGAGATTTGAGCGCAAATTTAAGGTGGATGGTTTTGGGATCTTTCATTTTGCTGATTTTGGCGTTTGCGCTGTGAGGTAGGCATGGAATACTTTTTAAGTTTGGTTATATTTTTTCCGGCGGTAGCTGCGGTTTTGGGCTTTTTGATCGACGAAGCGAGCATTAAGACCTACGCCGTTACGATGAGCTTTATAGAGTTCGTGCTTTCGCTCGTTTTATGGATACTCTACGAGCCGGTGGACGGCATCGCGTTTAGCGTGCTGCACCCTTTCATAAGCGAATACGGCATCAACTACTTCATCGGCGTGGATGGAATTTCGCTGTTTTTAGTGATCCTAAGCACGCTGGTTACCTTTTTAGCGCTGCTTAGTCTAAGCATTAAAGAGCGCGCCAAAAATTTAATCATCTGCATTCTATTTTTAGAGATGACGATGGTGGGCGTTTTCGTGGCGCTGGATGCGATTTTGTTTTACATCTTTTGGGAGCTTTCGCTCATTCCGATGCTCTATATCATCGGCGCGTGGGGCAGCGGCAAGAGAATTTACGCCGCCGTGAAATTTTTCATCTACACCTTTTTAGGTTCGATGTTTCTACTCGTAGGGCTCGTAGCGATGAGCTACTTATACCACGAGGCTACGGGCGAGTATAGCTTTAATATCCTAAACTGGCAGAGCCTGTCGCTGCCGCTTAGTACGCAAATTCCTCTGTTTTTGGCATTTTCGATCGCCTTTGCGATCAAGACCCCTTGCTTTCCTTTTCATACCTGGCTTCCGTACGCGCACGGTCAGGCCCCTACGATAGGCTCGGTTCTGCTTGCCGCCGTGCTTCTTAAGATGGGCACATACGGCTTCGTGCGATTTTCGCTGCCGCTATTTCCCGACGCGAGCGTGCATTTTAGCGGGATGATGTGCGCCGTAGCGATCGCTATGATCATCTATGCAAGCTTCATCGCCTTTGCGCAGAAGGATATCAAACAGGTTATCGCGTATAGCTCGATCGCGCATATGGGCGTCATAATGCTTGGAATTTTTTCAATGAGCCGCGAAGGAATGAGCGGTGCGGTATTTTTGATGATCAGCCACGGTATCGTAAGCGGTGGGCTTTTTATGCTCGTGGGCTTTTTGTACGACCGCAGGCACACGAAGCTTTTCAGCGAGTTCGGCGGGCTTGCGCGGGTGATGCCGCTTTATGCGTTTTGTTTTTGCGTCGTGCTACTAGGCTCGATAGGTCTTCCGCTTACGATCGGCTTCGTGGGAGAATTCTTAGGCCTTGCGGGGATTTTTAAGATCAGCTTTAGCTATGCGCTTTTGGGCGGACTCGGCATCATAATGGGCGCGATCTATTCGATGAATCTTTATAAAAAGACCTTCTTCGGTGCGCTCGTACACGAGGAGAATAAAAAGCTAAGCGATCTAAACAGAACCGAGCTTTGCTCTATCGTTCCGATCTGCGTGCTGGTGGTAGTGCTCGGCGTCGCGCCGAATCTGATGTTAAAGAGTATCGAGCCTAGCGTGACGCAAAGCCTTGAGCTGATGTTTAACAAAGCCTCTCAAACCGCGACTCGCGCCTATATGGAAAAAGCAAATTTTAAGGTAAGAAGCGATGCAAAATAATCTTTTAAATTTAGCCTCGATCGCGCCTATGGCGATACTTGGAGGATTTGCCCTGCTGATGCTCGCGGTTTCGCTTTTTGCGCGCACGCTATCGTATAAATTTTACGCCGTCATCACGATATTGGCGCTAGCTCTCGGCTTCGGGCTCGTTTTTGGATACAACAGCGGCATACGCGGGCTTTTCGACGTGATGCTGGTGGACGGAATCGCGACGCTATCGATGCTTATCATGCTCGCAGGCTCGATATTTTTCATCTTTCTATCTTTGGGCGCAAGAAGCGCGCACGAGTACCACACTGCGGAGTTTTTCGTGCTATTTCTATTCGTACTCGTTGGCTATGAGTTTATGGTCGCGAGCGAAAATTTAATGATGATCCTCGTCGGGCTTGAGACGGGTTCGCTGGCGCTTTATACGCTAATCGCGCTTCACAACCGCGCCAGATCGGTCGAAGCGGCGCTAAAATACTTCATAATGGGCGCGCTGGGATCGGGCTTTTTCGCATTCGGCGCGGCGATGTTTTTTATATCGACTGGCTCTATGGAAATTTCAAATATCGCGCAGATCGCTAAGAGTTCAAATTTACAAACTAGCATCCTACTTTTCGCCGCCTGCTCATTTATGATCGTCTCGATAGGATTTAAGCTCTCGCTGATCCCGTTTCACACCTGGACGCCCGACGTTTACGAGGGTGCGAGCTCCGCAATGGCGGGCTTTTTGTCCGTCGTGCCCAAGATCGCGGGCTTCGTCGTGGCGATCAGGCTATTTGAAGCGCTGCAAAGCATCGGCGTGCAGTGGCTAAACATCGTGCTCTACGCCGTAGCGGTGCTTACGATGAGCTTAGCGAACCTTATGGCGCTCGTGCAGCGCGACGTCAAGCGGATGCTGGCTTTCAGCTCCATTTCGCACGCAGGCTTCGTGCTCTGCGCGATCGTGATCGGCTCTACGCAGGCAAACGCCGCACTTTTCACCTACTGGATCCTATATGCCGTGGCGAACCTCGGCGCGTTTGCGTTCATCTGGTGCGTGCGGCAAAGGCGCGCGCGCTCGTTAAATTTAAAATTTAAAACCCAAAGCCCCGCTTTAAATTTAAACGCAAACGGCGAGGATGAGGGGAATTTTATCTCAAACGCAAAGCTTTCTTTTTCGCAAAATCACGAGCCGAGCTCTGCCGGCGAGTTAAATTTAAACGCGAGCGGGCAAGATTTGGCCTGCGCCGAGTGGAGCGTTAAAGCGAGCGAGCAAAATTTTAAAGTAGGCGAGCAGAATTCCAAAGAAAACGAGCAAAATTTTAAAGCGAGCGAGCCCGGCGCGGAAGCGACCCCTTTCGGTACTAAAACTTGCGAGCCAGGCGCCGAAATTTGCGCGCAAAGCTCCAATTTCGCGGCTCGCTTCGAGCATCCGTTTGAGAAATTTGACGGGCTGATCCGCACCCATCCGCTCTTTGCGTTATGCGCGGCGATCTTTATGCTCTCGCTTGCGGGCATTCCGCCGTTCAGCGTGTTTTGGGGTAAGATGTATCTGCTAAGCGCCGCGGTCAATTCGGGCTACTTCGCCCTCGCCGTCATCATGGCGGTAAATAGCGCGCTCGCACTGTATTACTATCTGCGCCTCATCGTGCGTATGTTTTTGCACGAGCCGCGGGAGGACGTGGAGCTTGACGGCTCGCTGAGCGCGGTCTCAGTGCAGATAAAATTCGCCGTCGTGATAGCTAGCGTGGCGTGCGTGCTGGCGCCGTTTTTGGTAAAATTCCTAACCGGCGCGGTAAATAATTTCGTCTTTTTAAGCGGGTATTAAGAGTTATTTTTTTAAGCGAATGAGATGAAGAATTCCAAAGAGTGGCTAGATGATTTAAAATCAAGAGGGTTCATAGGCAAAGATGTAGAGCTTGCCAATATCGCGGAACATATTGACAAGGAAAACGGAAAGTATATTATTAAAAATTTCTATGGTCCTCGCGCAATAGATCGCGTATTGAATTTAACTAAGATTATTTGCGAGCTTGAAGTAGAATTTAGAGATTGTGATTTTTATAGTCTAAGCATATCAGGAGTTATAGAACAAAAAATAAGTTTTATCGGTTGTAAATTTAGCGAAGCGGTCTCATTTGAAAATTCTAAATTTAAAAAATGTGTTTCGTTTGAGAAATCCGAATTTAATAGTATCGTTAACTTCTCAAATTGCATATTTGAAAAATCGGTAAATTTCGATAATCCTGACGAGAAAGAATATTCAAAACTAATAAACTTTTCTAATGTTATATTTCAAGACAACGCTTATTTTAATAATATCATATTTAATAATCGTGCGGACTTCCATGGGACTATATTTAAAAAATAGTATCTTTCTATGGCGCACGATTTAAAGACTTTGTAAATTTTTCCGCCACTATATTTGAGGGAGATTTAAATTTAGTAAATTCTAGACTGGACTTTGAATATGAAGATTTGAAGCAAGCTATAACCAAAGCTGCAGAAAATAGCTCGATTAAAGAGGTGGCGAATGATTTCCGCGATAGTTTTAGGACTTTAAAAAATATCGTAACTAAAACAGGGAATCATCTTGATGCTATAAGGTATCGTGTTTCTGAATTGTATTGTAAGGAGATAGAGCTAGAGGACGATCTTAAAGATAAAGAATCTAAAGATCCGGCAAGAAAGAATATTAAAAATTTTATAGATTTAATGCTATTAAAACTTTATCGCGTTACGAGTGACCATCATTCAAATCTCGTAAAAATCGTAAATATTGCCGTCACCATCGTAGTGCTTTATGGAGTCTTAAATTGGTTTTTCCCTCGTTTGTATGTATGTTTGGAAAAAGGAGAGTATGTCTTACAAAATTGGTTGTTTTTATCTGTTTTTATTTTTATAGTAGTTGTGTTTATAATTTGGATTATAAGGGCGGCCGCTCAAAGGTGGAAAAATCTCGTAATTGTCCTAATACTTCCAATTTTCCTTATTGCTATGCTTCAACCTATGTCCAAATCTTTTTTACACTATTCATTTGTGTCAGAATTAAATGATATCCTTAATACCACAGGTGTATTTATTCTTATATTTTTGTTCCTTATTTGCGGATATACCTATATCTCTGAAAAGATGGGATATATAATTTCTTACGTTTTTCATATTTTTCTCTATGTTTGCTTTATAGTGTTTTTATTAGTTAGGCCCGAACTTTTTAATCCATTTAGCGGGATATTTCAAAGCACAAAAATAGAGCCCGATAAATTTAGAAGTTATGTATTAGAAAACAATGAAAGTGCACCAAAGGAAATTTTAGATTTAATAGAGACCAATAGCAACAAAAATATGGATTATAATATCAAATTAATTTCCGATCATCGTCTTAAAATTTTAAAGAAAATAGATAGTATAAATGGTCAGTCAAAGCCCTGTCTCTTATACAC
>UQCL01000038.1 GCA_900539505.1 uncultured Campylobacter sp.
GAAATTTTATTTTTCGCATTTTTGCTATATAAATTCTGCTTTAAAATTATAATTTCAGTAAATTTTTATTTTGACAGATTTTTACAATTTGTAACGCTCCTTTAATTTTGTTTAAATAAAAAGTTAGTATAATCGCCAAAGTTTGTTTTAAATTTTACTGAAGGAGAAACTATGGAGTTTCTGACAAGTTTGTCTGAAAGCACTCAATTCTTTTTGCAGCTCATTATAGTCTTGGGCTGTTTGTTTTATGGTGCTAAAAAAGGCGGTATGGCGCTGGGAATTCTAGGCGGTATAGGCTTAGTGATCTTAGTGTTTGGATTTAGATTAGAGCCGGGTAAGCCGGCAGTGGACGTTATTTTAACTATCCTCGCAGTTGTCGTAGCAAGTGCAACGCTACAGGCTACGGGAGGGCTTGATGTAATGCTTCAAATAGCGGAGAAATTGCTTCGTAAGCATCCGAAGATGGTTTGTATCATCGCTCCAACTGTTGCGTGGACGCTTACAATCTTATGCGGAACGGGGCACACCGTCTATACGCTGCTTCCGATCATCTATGACGTAGCTATTAAAAATGGAATTCGCCCTGAGCGCCCGATGGCTGCTTCTACAATCTCCTCGCAGCTTGCTATCATCGCTAGCCCCGTTTCGGTTGCCGGCGTTTCGATGGTCGCGATCTTGCTAGGTCAAGGCGTGCATATCGAGGGCTTTAGCAGCTATTTAGATCTACTTAAGCTAACTATCCCTTCTACTTTTATCGGTATGCTTGCTATTGGAACATGGTCGATTTTTAGAGGTAAAGATCTGGATAAAGATCCGGAATTCCAAGAAAAGATCAAAGACCCAGAGCAGAAAAAATATATCTACGGCGAAAGCACGACATTGTTAGGTCAAAAGCTTCCTAGGATTAAGTGGGTTTGCATGTGGATATTCTTAGCCACTATTGCGCTAGTAGCGGTTTTAGGTTACGAGAAAAGCTTGCGTCCTGCGTGGACTAAAAATGTCCCGGGCAAATCCGTAGAGATCATCGTCGATAAAAAAACGGTCAAAAATATCACGATTAAAGATGGTCAGGTTATCTCCATGGTGGACGGTGGCAAGGTCGTCTCAAACGTCAAAGAGTCCAAAGCCAAAGATGCGACTAAATTTAATAGCGTCGAAATTTACGACAAAGATAAAAAGCTAGCTCAAAGCATCGTCGCTCAAGACGGAAACGTCGTCATCACGACAGGCGATAAGAGCGAGAGCATCGCAAACGCAAGTATAGTCGTAAAAGATACGATGAAAAAGACCACAAATTTAAATATGGTCTTAACCATTCAAATTTTCATGCTTCTTGCAGCATCCATTATGATGATTGTCTCGGGTATCAAAGCGGGCAATATCGCTAAAAATGAAATTTTTCATAGCGGTATGATCGCGCTTGTAGCCATTTATGGAATTTCATGGATGGCAGAGACTATGTTTACCGCTCATATCGAGATGCTTAAAGCGTCTCTCGGCGAGGTCGTTAAGGCCTATCCGTGGACCTACATCATCGTCTCTTTGCTCATCAGTAAATTTTTAAATTCCCAAGCCGCGGCTATCGCGACCTTCGTTCCGCTTGCTGTCACTATCGGCATCGATCCGGGTCTAATAATCGCGTTTGCACCGGCTTGCTACGGATACTATATCCTACCTACTTATCCAAGTGATCTTGCGGCGATCCAGTTCGACCGCTCGGGCACTACGCATATCGGTAGATTCGTCATCAACCATAGCTTCATTTTCCCTGGCTTGATCGGCGTTCTTACTGCTTGCGGTGTGGGTTTTGTGCTTGCACATCTTTACGGCTATTTATAATAGTTATGCTCGCGGGCAGACGGCTCGCGAGCTTTAAATTTCAAACTCCAGCGGCTTTTAAAATTTTTAAATTCTAAAGCTTTCTAAATTCCGTTCATAACCCGCGCGAGGCTAAATCGTTTTAAATAAAATTTACGTTATAATCCCGCCAAATTCCACACAGGAGGCAGATATGCAAATCCCTATCGCATACGGCAAAGATGATCATCTAAATCTAGAGATAAACGAGAAAAATTTGCTCGGCGTTTTCGATCCAAACCCCGTGGTTAAATTTGACGAAACGGCGCTCATCGCAAAGGCTCTAGCAAATCCGATAAATCAAAAAAGCTTTGACGAGTTTATCGCGGGCGATGAAAAGATCGTCGTTATCGTAAACGACGGCACGAGACCTACGCCGACGGCAAAAATTTTAAAGCAAATTTACCCGAAAATCCGCGAGAAAAATAAAATTTTCATCATCGCCACTGGCTGCCACAGAGAAGGCACGCTTGATGAGTACGAGATGATCTTCGGTAAAGAAATTTACGCGGAAATCAGAGCCAAAAACGAAGTTCACGATCACGACTCCAAGCACGATGAGATGGTGTTTTTAGGCGAGAGCAAAAACGGCACGCAGATGTATCTAAACAAAATCGTGGCCGAAGCTAAAAAGGTGATCGTCATAGGCTCGGTCGAGCCGCACTATTTTGCGGGTTACACCGGCGGCAGAAAGGCATTTTTGCCGGGCACCGCGTCTTATGAGAGCATCACGCAAAATCACAAGCTCGCCCTAAGCTCCGACGCGCAAGCTCTGCGCCTAGAGGGCAACCCCGTACACGAGGATATGATCGATGCGATGAAAGTTCTTGCGCATATCGACGTTTTTTCGATCCAGACGGTGCTTGACAGCGAGCACGGCGTGTATTACGCAAGCGCAGGCGACTTAAACGACAGCTTTTACGACTGCGTAAAAAAGGCCGACGAGGTCTTTTGCGTAAATATCCCGCGCAAGGCCGAAATCGTGATCTCGGTCGCGCCCTATCCGATGGACGTCGATCTCTATCAGGCGCAAAAAGCCCTAGATAACGGCAAATTAGCGCTTGCGCAGGACGGAATTTTAATCATGGTCGCAAAGTGCCGCACGGGCATCGGACCAAAGCCGTTTTTTGATCTGATGGCCTCCGCAGACACGCCTAAAAAGGTGCTCGAAAAGATTAGCGCCGGCTTTAAGCTCGGCTATCACAAGGCCGCTAAGATGGCTGAAATCTCGCTCTGGGCGCAGACTTGGGCGGTGAGCGATCTAAGTGATGATGAGATGAGAGCCGTGCATCTAAAACCGTATCACGATCTGCAAAAGGCTGTGGACGACGCGCTCGCGCAAAAGGACGCGGATGCTAAAATCATCATCCTGCCGTTTGGCTCGATGACGGTGCCTAAGGCGTAAGTTTGGCTAAAATTTTATATTACGACGCTAGCGCGGGTATCAGCGGCGATATGAACTTGGCCGCTCTTGTCGGGCTCGGAGTGGATTTTGACTATCTTTGCGCCGAGCTAGAGAAGTTAAATTTAGCCGGCGAATTTCGTCTGGAGCGCAAAAACGTGCTAAAAAACGGCATTGCCGCGACCAAAATCGACGTCATGCCGCTAAAATCGCAGCCCCACGCCAGAAGCTACGCGGATATCAGACAAATTTTAGAGAGTTCAAATTTAAGCCGGAGCTGCAAACAAAGAGCGGGCGCGATATTTCGCACGATTGCGCAGGCCGAGGCCAAAGTCCACGGCACGGACATAGAGAGGGTGCATTTTCACGAGCTCAGCGCGATAGATAGCATCGCGGATATCGCGGGCGCGGCGATCTGCTTTGAATATCTTTTTGAAAAACTCGGCGTCTCGCGCGTTATAAGCTCCAAAATCGAGCTTGGTAGCGGCGTAGCGATCTGCGATCACGGCGCACTTAGCGTGCCGGCACCCGCCGTTTGCGAAATTTTAAAAGGCGTGCCCGTAAGCCTCGGGCGCGCAAATTTTGAGATGACTACGCCCACAGGCGCGGCGATTTTAAAGGTCTGCGCGGATGAGTTTGCGGACGGCGCGAGCTTTAAAATCGAAAAGATCGGCTACGGCGCAGGCAACAAGGACGCCGCGGGCTTTGCAAACGTGCTTCGCGCGATGATCTGCGAGGCGGATGAAAATTTGAACTATGAAAACGGCGAGTCAAATTTAGTCGTGCACTCGAGCTATGGCGAGGCTTGCAAGCAAATTTTAATCTCCACTAACATCGACGATATGGACGCCGAGAGCTTCGCGCTTGCGTGCGAAATTTTGCGCGAAAACGGCGCGCTGGACGTGTTTAGCCGCTCTATTTTTATGAAAAAGGGGCGCATGGGTTTTGAGCTAAACGCGCTGTGCCGCAAGCAGGACGCGCAAAATTTAAAGGATCTGATTTTTACGCACACGACGGCGATCGGCGTCCGCGAGATAGAGGTTGCCAAAACCGAGCTAAAGCGCGAGTTTGCGCGGGTGCAGACGAAATTCGGCGAGATAGGGGTTAAAATTTCAGGTAGCGGCCAAACGCAAAAGGCAAAACCGGAATTTGACGAGTGCAAGGCCGCGGCGCTCGCGCACGGCACGACGATCGAGCGGGTGCGAAAAGAGGCGCTGAAAATCTATGACGAAACTAGAAAAACTAAAGGCTGATCTGCGCGGGCTGGGCGAGCTAGCAGTCGCATTTAGCGGCGGTGCGGACAGTTCGCTGCTGCTGTGCGCGGCGCACGACGCGCTGGGAGAGCGTACTATCGGCATAACGATCAGATCGCCCTATATGTCCTCGCGCGAGATCGCCGAAGCCGTAGAATTTGCCCGCGCTTACGGCATAAGGCACGAAATTTTAGAGCTAGGCGTCGCGGAGGGGATCAAAGACAATCCAGAAAACCGTTGCTATCTGTGCAAAAAGGCGGTGTTTTCGCGCCTAATCGAGCGCGCCCGCGAGCTTGGCTTTAGCCGCGTCGCAGACGGCACGAACCGAGACGATCTGGGTGAACATCGCCCGGGGCTCAAAGCCAAAGAGGAGCTAGGCGTACTCTCGCCACTGATAAATTTAACCAAATCAGAAATCCGCGAGCTCTCGCGCGAGCTAAACTTGCCCACCGCCGAAAAACCGGGCTACGCGTGCTTGCTAACGCGCCTGCCGCACGGGCGCGAGATCGATCAGGGCGAGCTAAATTTGATAGAAGCCGCGGAAAATCTACTCATCGCAAGCGGCTACGCAAACGTCCGCGCGCGGTGCGACCGCAAAAATATAAAGCTGCAAATGCCCTTTACTAGCATGCGGGACTTCCTAAACGACGCGAAATTTAAAAGCGTCGTTAGGCAGCTCGTGACGCTGGGCGCGGCGGATGTGATGCTTGATCTAAAGGGGCTTAGAGAGGATGTTTTGCATGAGAGAGGATGAAATTTTAGAGCTTTTCGCAGGAGTAAAAAGCGGCCGCATGAGCGAGCAAGAGGCGCTAAAATACCTAAAAAACTACCCTTACGAGGACGTGGGCTGCGCTAAGATCGACACTCAGCGCGCATTGCGAAACGGCGCGGGCGAGGTGATCTACGGCGAGGATAAAACGGATGATGAAATTTTACGTATCGCTGGTGCGATCGGCGCGAGAGGGCAAAATATCCTAATCACGCGCACGAACGAGCGGATTTTTGAGCGGCTGCGCGAAATCTTGCCGCAGGCGGAGTTTAACGCTCGCGGTCGCATCGTCAGCGTCAAATTTAAAGAGCCTGCGCTCACGCAAAGCTACATCGCGATAGTCTCCGCAGGCACCGCCGACGGCGCGGTCGTGGAGGAGGCGTACGAGACGGCGCGATTTTTAGGCAACGACGTGCGCAAATTTAGCGACGCGGGCGTGGCGGGACTGCACAGGCTGATCGCAAATTTAGAGCAGATACGCGGCGCAAAGGTCGTGATAGCCGTTGCTGGCATGGAGGGCGCGCTAGCTAGCGTGCTAGCAGGCCTCGTGAGCGTGCCGGTGATCGCGGTGCCCACCAGCGTGGGATACGGCGCGAGTTTCGGCGGGCTGGCGGCGCTGCTAGCGATGCTAAACAGCTGCGCAAACGGCGTCAGCGTCGTAAATATCGACAACGGCTTTGGCGCAGCGTACAACGCGAGCCTGATAAATCATCTCTAAATTTACGCCCGCCGCGCGGGTCAAATTTAACGGCTAAATTTAAAAGGAAAGCGTTGCGAGGGGAAAATTTAAGAGAGCAAAAGACTGGATCGAAGGGCGCGAAAAAGCTCGCGCAAAAGGCGAAAACAAAGCAAAGCGCGCGAACGAGGCTAGCGTTTTTAGTCGCGGCGATCCTGATTTTAGCGACTGAAATTTACATCGCGATCTGCGTAAAGGGCGGCTTCGTGCGCCACTACGCGGGCGACGTTTTGGCCGTCATCTTGCTTTACGCTTTGGTGCGGGCTATTTTTAGCGTGCCGCCTTTAAATTTGCCGCTTAAAATTTTCGCGTTTGCGGCGGCTTTGGAGCTTGCGCAGTATTTTGGCGCGCCGCAAATTTTAGGCATAGAAAATAAAATTTTAAAAGTAATGATCGGCGGGACGTTTGATTTTGCCGATCTGCTCTGCTACGCTGCGGGTTGCGTCCTAGCGGGCGTGTATGAAAAATTTGAAAAAAGGAGAAGCGATGGATAAAGAAAAAGCCGTGCAAAAGATAACCGAGGCCATGGCGAAATTCGTCGGCTACACGGGCAAGGTGCTGCCTGGCGACGTGACGGCGAAGCTGCGGGAGCTTAGCGAACGCGAGACGCAGCCGCTAGCGAAGGAGATCTACAAAACGATGTTTGAAAACCAGCGCCTAGCTAAGCAGCTAGACCGTCCGTCCTGTCAGGATACGGGCGTGATCCAGTTTTTCGTGCGCTGCGGAGCGAACTTCCCGCTCATCGGCGAGCTTGAGGAGCTGCTGCGAGAGGCCGTACTGCGAGCGACGCGCGAGGCTCCTCTGCGTCACAACAGCGTCGAGACCTTCGACGAGTATAACACCGGCAAAAACGTCGGCAAGGGCACGCCGAGCGTATTTTGGGAGATAGTGTGCCAGATAGCGGCGAGTGCGAGATCTACACCTACATGGCGGGCGGCGGCTGTAGCCTGCCCGGCAAGGCGACCGTGCTGATGCCGGGCATGGGCTACGAGGGGGTCGTGAAATTTGTCATGGATATAATGACGAGCTACGGCATAAACGCCTGTCCGCCGCTGTTAGTCGGCGTGGGCGTGGGTACCTCGATCGACGTGGCGTCCCTGCTATCCAAAAAGGCGCTGATGAGGCCTCTTGACTCGCATAATCCAAACGAACGCGCCGCGCTAACCGAAAAGCTGCTCGAAGAGGGCATAAATAAAATCGGACTGGGCCCGCAAGGTATGAGCGGCGCAAGCTCGGTCATGGGCATGCATATCGAAAACTGCGCCCGCCACCCAAGCGTCATCGCCGTCGCCGTAAACGTAGGCTGCTGGTCGCACCGCAAAGGCCATATCGTCTGGGACGAGCAGCTAAATTTCGACGTAAAATCGCACAAGGAGTTCGCACTATGAGTAAGAAAATTTTAACTACGCCGATCGGCGCCGAGGATCTAGCGGATATAAGGATCGGCGACGTGATCTACCTCACGGGGCACATCGTCACCTGTCGCGACGTGCCGCACAGACGCGTCGTGCAGGAGAGTCGCGAGCTGCCGTTAGATATAACAGGCGGCGCGATCCTGCATGCGGGACCGATCATCAGAAAAACGGGCGAAAAAAGCTTTAAGATGGTCTCGGTCGAACCTACTACGAGTATGAGGATGGAGAAATTTGAGCGCGAATTTATCGCTAAAACGGGCGTGCGCCTCATTGTCGGCAAAGGCGGCATGGGCGAGGGTACAATGAGCGGTTGTAAGGAGTTTGGCGCGATACACTGCGTATTTCCGGCAGGCTGCGCGGTGGTGGCCGCGACGCAGGTCGAGGAGATCGAGAGTGCGGACTGGACGGAGCTTGGGATGCCTGAGACGCTGTGGAAGTGCCGCGTGAAGGAGTTTGGCCCGCTCATCGTCTCCATAGACGCGCACGGAAATAATCTTTTTGAGCAGAATAAGATTAAATTTAACGAGAAAAAGGACGCGGCGCTAGCTGAAATTTTACCACAGGTCGGGTTTATAAAGTAGTTAAATTTTGGCGGCTTGCGCTTTAAATTCTTACGCGTTGCCACTAAACTTTAAGGGGCTTTGGACGGATGGCGCGGGCGTAATCGATTAATAAAACAGCCGGTAGGGCTAAGCGCGAGATTAAATTTATCTGCAAAATTTAGCTAATCGCGAGGGATAAATTTTAAAAATTTAAACCTGCAAAGCCGCTATTTTAAAGCGCCGACTAAAAGCGCGCTAATTTTGCCGAAGCTCTTTCATAAATTTAGCCTACGCGCTATTTTTCTGCGCAAATTTCACACTTACATAGAGGTAGCTTGCAAGCCCTAGCGCGCCCAGTATCGCGCCCGCCTCGCCTATGTGTTCAAGCCCGAATCTCGTTGCGATCTGATGCCCTAAAAGCGCTCCGCCGCCGATGCCTACGTTATAAATCGCCGAGTAGATCGATATCGCGACATCGGTAGCATCCGGAGCCAGCGCCAAAACCCTAATCTGCAAACAAAGCCCAAAGCCAAAAATTCCCACTCCCCAGACGAAAGCTGCAAGCAGCAGCGCTACGTCATTTGCGACAAAAACCTTTAGCGTCAGCGCCGAGGCTAGGATAAAGAGGATTGAGCAGATCAAAAAGGCGTTTGGAAAATGGCGATAAAGCTTTGAAAAAAGCACGCTTGCGGCGATTCCCGAAGCGCCGAATGCAAGCAGAACGTAGGTTACGAAGTGATCGCCCGCAGGGTTAAATTTCGCCACGAAGGGCTCGACGTAGCTGTAGGTCGTAAAATGCGCGCCTACGATCAAAAGCGTCAGCAGATACAAAGCAAGCAGCATCGGGCGCCTTGCTAGCATAGGCAGGCTCGCAAGAGAACCTGCGCGCCTGCTTGGCAAAAACGGTAAAATTTTCCAAAGAAACAGTGCCTCCGCCGCCGCAAGCGCGCCGATCGCAAAAAACGTAATTCTCCAGCCGAAAAGCTCGCCGACCACGCGCCCCAAAGGAAGCCCCAAAACCATGGCTAGCGATGTCCCAAGAGCCAGCATGCCGATAGCCTGCGAGCCTTTATTTATCGGCGCTAGGCGCACGACGAGCGATGAGGTGATCGACCAAAAGATCGCGTGCGAAATCGCGATACCGAGTCGCGCGATTACCAAAACGGCAAAATTCCACGCAATAGCGGCCAGGATGTGGCTTAGCGTAAATAGCACGAAAAGCCGCAAAAGCAGTCTCTTGCGCTCAAGCTTTGAGGTTAGCAGCATTAGCGGCAGCGAAAGGATACTCACCGCCCACGCGTAGATCGTGATGATTAGCCCCGTGCTCGTAACGTCCATGCTAAAATCCGCCGCGATGTCGCTTAGCAGGGCCACGGGGATAAATTCAGTCGTGTTAAAAATAAAGGCGGCAAACGCTAACGCGATAACTCTCGTGTAAGCGATTTTATGGACGTTCATCGGTTTTCTCTTTCTAGCTTTTAAATTTAGACTTTAAGTTTAGCGCATTTAGCGGTTTTTAGCTTTTCGAGTTCTGCTTGAAATTTTAAAATTTTAAAATTCCGCGCCGTATATACGTGCTGCGTTTCGTGCTAAATCTAAGCGGAGGATTATAGCTAAATTTATCCTCCGCGTAGATTGCGGAAATAGAATTTACGCTCAAAACGCAAAGTCGCGTGTGGTAAAATTCACACAGCGAGCGATCGATGAAAATTTAAAATGAAATGCGCTGCGCTCGGCAGGAGGCAGTAAAATTCCTTATATTTGGCAGAATGTGCTGAAATTTTATATACCGCGATGTCGCAAGTCATAAATAAAATTTCGCTACGTTGAGTTTGGATGCGTATAGCGTTTGAGGCTTTGTAGTGGCTAAATTTTATTATCCAGTCTTGTTGCGATATGAGGTTTTTTCATCTTGTGGCAAGTGCATTTTTAAATTTCTTAATTTTCGCGCATTCCCGTCATTTGATATTTGGGTTAGAATTTCAAGTCAGACGGCTAAATTTACATTAATTTCTACCCGCTGCTTGCGATCTGCGCTTAAAGTATGCAAAAATTTATTTTCAAAGCGGCGAAAGACCCCGTTTCAAATCGTCCGCAATGCTCGTCTAAAACTGCCAGCAGATCGCGCTTGTAGCCCGCCTACTGTGATAAAGCTTTAGAATTTTATTCGGTTTGCGAAGCATTTAAATTTTTAAGCAATAAATATGTAAAATTAGTGAAATTTGATAATTCCAAAGGAACTAAAAATGGCAAAAGTTATGAAAACGATGGACGGAAACGAGGCGGCGGCTTACGTCTCATACGCCTTTACCGAGGTCGCGGGCATCTATCCGATCACGCCTAGCTCGCCTATGGCGGATTACACCGATATTTGGGCTTCGCAGGGCAAGAAAAACCTCTTCGGCATGCCCGTTAAGGTAGTCGAGATGCAAAGCGAAGGCGGCGCGGCGGGCACCGTGCACGGCTCACTCCAAGCGGGCGCGCTTACGACGACGTACACCGCATCGCAGGGGCTTTTGCTAAAAATCCCAAATATGTACAAGATCGCAGGCCAGATGCTTCCGGGCGTCATTCACGTCGCGGCGCGCGCGCTTGCGGCGCAGGCTCTTTCAATTTTCGGCGATCATCAAGACGTCTACGCCTGTCGCCAAAGCGGCTTTGCGATGCTTGCAAGCGACAGCGTGCAGGAGGTGATGGATCTGGGCGGTATCGCGCATCTTGCGGCGATTAAGGGGCGAGTGCCGTTTTTGCACTTTTTTGACGGATTTCGCACGAGCCATGAAATTCAAAAGATCGAAGTGATGGACTATGCCGAGTTTGATCGCTTGCTCGATCGCGAGGCCGTGCGTAAATTTAGAGAGAACGCGCTAAATTCCGAACATCCTAAAACTCGCGGCACGGCGCAAAACGACGACGTATATTTTCAGACGCGCGAGCTAACGAATAAATTTTACGACGCGCTTCCGGACATTGTCGCGGAGTATATGAGCGAAATTTCAAAGATCACGGGGCGGTCGTACGCGCCTTTCGTTTATTACGGCGCAAGCGAGCCGCAGCGCGTGATCGTCGCGATGGGCTCGGTCAATCAAGCCCTTGAAGAGGTGGTCGATCATCTAAACGCGAAGGGCGAGAAGGTAGGCGTGCTAAAAGTACACCTCTACAGGCCTTTTAGCCTCAAATATCTCTTCGCTGCGATGCCTAAAAGCGTTAAAAAGATCGCCGTGCTCGACCGCACGAAGGAGCCGGGCAGCCTCGGCGAGCCGCTGTATCTGGACATAAAAGCCGCATTTTACGGGCGCGAGGACGCTCCGCTCATCGTGGGCGGTAGGTATGGGCTAAGCTCTAAAGACGTTGATCCAGCGCAGCTAATCGCCGTGTATGAAAATTTAAAGGCGGACGAGCCTAGAAACGGCTTTACGATCGGCATCGACGACGACGTGACACATCTATCTCTACCCGTGGGAGATAAAATTTCGCTCGGCTACGAGGATGAGACCGAGTGCTTATTTTACGGTCTGGGCGCGGACGGCACCGTGGGCGCGAATAAAAATTCCGTCAAAATCATCGGCGATAAAACAGATCTTTATGCGCAGGCGTATTTCGCCTACGACAGCAAAAAATCCGGCGGCTACACGCGCTCGCACCTGCGCTTCGGCAAAAGGCCGATCCGCTCGACTTATCTCGTCTCAAATCCGCATTTCGTCGCCTGCTCGGTCGCTGCGTATCTGGATATCTACGACGTCATCGGGGGCATCCGCGAAGGAGGGACCTTTCTTTTAAATTCTATCTGGGATGCCGAGCAGACGGCGGCAAAGCTTCCGAATAAGGTCAAAAAAATTCTAGCTGCCAGACGGGTAAAATTTTACATTCTAAACGCCACCAAGCTAGCACGCGATATAGGACTCGGAGGCCGCACCAATACGATCATGCAATCGGCGTTTTTCAAGCTTAGCGGCATCATTCCGTTTGAGCAGGCGCAAAGCTATATGAAGGAATACGCCAAGAAAACCTACGCCAAAAAGGGCGAGGCGGTCGTGGCGATGAACTGCGACGCGATAGATAGGGGCGCGGACGCCTTGGTACAGGTAGCGGTCGATCCTGCGTGGGCAAATTTAAAAGATGACGTAGCGGGCGCGGACGATAAATACAAGGGCGACGAATTTATAGAAAAGATCGTAAAACCGATGAACGCAGCGCGCGGCGATAGCTTGCCGGTCTCGGCGTTTTTGGGGCACGAGGACGGCGGGTTTGACGCGGGCACGACGCGATTTGAAAAACGCGGCGTGGGTGTCACGGTGCCTAAATGGATCGAGCAAAACTGCATCCAGTGCAACCAGTGCGCCTTCGTCTGTCCGCACGCCGTAATCAGAGCATTTTTACTAGACGAAAAGGACGAAGCCGCCGCGCCGTTAAATTTAAAAGATCACCTACTAGAAGCCAAGGGCAAGGAGCTGAAGGGGCTAAAATATAAGATCCAAGTAAGCCCGCTTGATTGCACGGGCTGCGCGCTTTGCGCCGAAAACTGCCCGAGCAAGGAAAAATCGCTCGTCATGGTGCCGCTTGAAGAAGAACTCGCAAAAGGCGAGCAAGAAAGCGCAGACTTTTTATTCGAGCACGTAAGATACAAAGACGATTTGATGGACAGATCAAGCGTCAAGGGCGTGGGTTTTGCGCGCCCGTATTTTGAATTTCACGGCGCATGTCCGGGATGTGGCGAGACGCCGTACATCACGCTGATCACGCGACTTTTCGGCGATCATATGATTGTAGCCAACGCCACGGGCTGTAGCTCGATCTACGGCGGATCCGCGCCTTCGATGCCGTACCGCAAGGACGAGAACGGCCGCGGCGTCGCGTGGGCGAACTCACTTTTTGAGGATAACGCCGAGTTTGGGCTGGGAATGAAGATCGCAAGCGAGACGCTGCGCCATAAGATCGAGGATCTGATGCTAGGCTCGCTCTCAAGCGTGCCAAACGCGCTAAAGGCGCTTTATCACGACTGGATCGAAAACAGAGACGATACGCTAAAATCCGCTCAGATCAGAGATAGGCTGGTGCCGCTGCTAGAGCAAAGCTTAGACGCGCCGGGGGTTCGTGAAATTTTAGAACTGAAGCAGTATCTAAACAAAAAATCGCAGTGGATTATCGGCGGCGACGGCTGGGCCTACGACATCGGCTACGGTGGGCTCGATCACGTGCTGGCTACCGGCGAGGACGTAAACGTGCTGGTGCTGGATACGGAGGTTTACTCAAACACGGGCGGACAGAGCTCTAAAGCTAGCCGCCGCGGTTCTATCGCGCAGTTTACCGCAGGCGGCAAGGCGGTGCAGAAAAAAGACCTCGGCCAGATCGCAATGACCTACGGCAACATCTTCGTCGCGCAGGTAAATTCCAATGCAAACCAAGCCGCGACGCTAAAAGCGATCATGGCGGCAGAGGCTTACCCTGGACCTAGCCTTATCATCGCGTATTCGCCGTGTATCGCGCACGGCATCAAAGGCGGCATGGGCAGCTCGGGCGATCAAGCCGAGCTTGCGAGCAAATGCGGCTATTGGCCGACCTACACCTTCGATCCGCGGCTTGCGGCGGAGGGTAAAAATCCGCTTAAAATTTCATCAAAAGAGCCGGACTGGAGTCTTTATGAGGAATTTTTGCTAAACGAAGTGCGCTACAACGCGCTTAAAAAGATCGATCCCGAGCACGCGCAGGAACTGTACGAGGCAAACAAAGCCGACGCGATGAGGCGCTACCGCCAGCTTAAACGGCTTGCGAATGCCGATTTCGGCGATGAGATTGCCTCTGCGGGCGCCGCGAGCGAGAATGCTTAAGCTTTACGGTTATTTGTTGAAATTCCGGCTCTGCGAATTTTGCAATCTGGAATTTTATTAAATTTCGCGGAACTACATAAAATTCCGTATAAATTTTAAAAGAGAAATCCATGAAAAAAATCGGATTAATCGGCGGCATGAGTTACGAATCTACGATTACCTATTATGATGGGATCAATCGCAAAATTAACGAGCGTCTAGGCGGGCTAAGTAGCGGCGAAATTCTGCTAAGTAGTCTAAATTTCGACGAAATCGAGCAGTGTCAAAGAGATAATGAGTGGGGCAAGGCGGGCAAAATTTTAGCTAGCCACGCGCGGATTTTGCAAAGCGGCGGCGCGGATTATATTTTTCTTTGCACCAATACGATGCATAAGTGCTACGAGGCGATAAAAGCCGCTATATCCGTGCCCTTCGTGCATATCGCGGACGCCACGTTAAGTGAGCTGCGAAAACGTGGCGTGCAAAAAGTAGGGCTGCTCGGCACGATCTACACGATGACGCAGGATTTTTACAAACAGCGCTTGATAGAGGGCGGCGTGGAGGTGCTCGTACCGAATGCGGACGAAATGGAAGCGGTAAACGAAGTAATTTTTAATGAGCTTTGCTTTGGTAAAATTTTACCACATTCCAAGAAGAAATTTTTACGGATTATTGAAGGACTTAGGGCTCGCGGCGCGCAGGGCGTGATACTGGGCTGCACGGAGATCGGGCTGCTCGTATCGCAAGCAGATACCGCCGCGTGGCTATTTGATACTACGCAGATCCACATCGATGCGGCAGTAAGTCTAGCTTTAAGCGAGTAAATACAAATATAAGCCGGCAAAATTCCAGCTTATAATTTCAAATTTTTATATACATTATCAGTTAAATTTAATCTTTCTCTGTTATAATAACAACTATCAATCATAAAAGGGGATGAAATGAACGTTTTAGTTATAGGAGCAGATGAAATTACGCCCATTAAGGCGGTTTTAAAAGACCTTGGCGCGAGCAATATCGAGCACTGGGATGCACGAAACGAAAATCGCGTAAATCGTAAGCCGATCCCGCAAGATACCGAGTGTGTCGTGATGCTTACGAGCTTTTTAAACCACAACACGATGAAAAAAATCAAAGGCGAAGTAAAAAAGCGCAAAATCCCGCTCGTATGCGCTAAAAGAAGCGTCAGCTGCGTATTTTGCGAATACTGTAAGGTTTTTAATTTAAATCAAGAATTCGGTTGCAGACCTTGCGAAGATGATTAAAATTCCAAGGAATTTAAGTAGTGACGGCAAGTCCAGGCAAGCGATTAAAAAATCGTGCACTGCGTCGCAATCAAATGCTTACGACGATGAAACAGGCGAGCTAAATTTCAAGGATTTTTTAAATTCTAGCAAATTTAACGCTACTTGCTTTGCGCACGCCGAAAGCAAGAAATTTAGCGGCAAATCTAAAAAGTTTTCAAGCGGTAAATCGAGCGTGCTTAATCATAATGTCTCTAAGTCGTGCGCTGCAAAGAGCGCGCAAAAGGGCGGCGCGAATAGGAATTTTACAGCAAGAGCTTTTTACGACACTAGCTCCGCGCAAAAGAATTTTTTCTGCGCTAAGCGTTCGGATGAAAAATCAGCTTTGTTACAAGATACTACCACGTCAAAACGAGGTATCGCAGCACGCGAAAAACGCCAAAAAGCGGATCTGCGGCGCAATAATGAGCTTATTGATGATGAAATTTTAAATGCCGAAGTTTTTAATAAGCAATTCTTTAGCGGCGAGATTTTTGGCTTTGATGCGAACGGGCGCGAGATTGTGCCAGAGGCGCTGCGGGATTATAATACGGCTTCGCGAGCGCGGGCGATGCTAGCTCTATATAATTTTAACGTTAATGCGAGCTATAGGATTTCGCCCAAGTATTTGCAGGGCGAGATGCAGTTTCGCGCTGCGTTTTTAAATTTTATCTCCTCCGAGCTTGGGCGCGGGGCTCGTAAAATTTACCACTTCAAGCCCGCCGTGAAATTTTGTGCAGCGGATAACGCGATAATTTTTTCCTATCTGCGCGGCATGCCGCTGCCAGTATTTGCCGCTAAGCCTGCTTATAAGCTAACTCGCGCAATCGTGAGTCTGCGTAGCGGATTGCTGCTAAACGGAGACGATGCGTTTCGCAACTTCGTATTTTGCAAAATCGCGCTTCGCAATGCAGGCGCACAGCTGCAGCTTGTGGGCAAATCAGGCGAGCTCATCTTAGTTCGCAAGAGCGGTTTTAGCCTAGGCGTGGTTACGAGCTTTAAAAAAATTCTACATCAAAATCCAGCCATTTATGATAATGATATAAAAAAAGCGCTAGAGCTTTGTCACGGAGCAAACCTCGATGCCGTGTATCTTGTATATCCAAAAAATGAAAATTTTAACCGCCACGTCGAGATAAAAAGCGAATGCTTTAAGGGAAATTTCATTATGAAATTAGTACCATACAAGCTCACCGACAAAATTTATTAAAAGGATACCAAATGGTTGGAATTATTTTTGGAAGCTCGATGGGCAATACCGAGGACGCCGCGAAGCTAATCTCCGAAAAGCTAGGCATAGAAAACGAGCTTAAAAACGTTGCGGACATCGCGCCTGCAGATCTAAATAAATACACCGCGCTCATCATCGGCAGCTCCACGTGGAACGACGGCGAGCTGCAGGACGACTGGGCGGGCTTTGATTTCTCAGCCCTTGATGTCGCGGGCAAGACCGTCGCGATTTTCGGCATGGGCGATAGCTCAAGCTACAGCGACGCCTACTGCAACGCAATGCGCGAGCTATACGATAACTTCAAAAAAGCGGGTGCAAATATCGTAGGCGCAGTGCCTACCGACGGATATGAATTTGACGAGAGCAAGGCCGTAGTGGATGGTAAATTCGTTGGCCTTGCGCTAGACAATGACAATCAAAGCGACCTCACCGAGAGCCGCATCGAAGCGTGGGTAGCGCAAATCGCTCCATCTTTTAAATAGTCCTCCTTTAAATTTGCTGCGAAGCGTGCGCTTCGCGGCTCTTTCATCTTTTTTAAAATCCTTAAAGCTTAGACCTTTTTAAAATTTAAGCTCTGCCGACTTCGGTTAAATTTAAACGGCTTTGAAATTTTCAAATTTTATACCTGCGCGAATGAAATTTATCTTTCAAATTTAGGTGCGCGATACTTTGCGCTCATGTAAATACAGAGGCCGACTTGAAGGCGCACTTAGCGCGAGTAAATAAAATTTAAGCCGCCGTTATGACGGAAGGACGAAGCTGGGAGTTTGCGTCGCGGTTTATAAGCCTCATCGGCGAACGCTCGAAAATAAAATTTGCAAATTTTATAAGCGGCGAAGCGAGGGGCGACGTCGCTAAAATTTCTCGCCGTACGCCATTGAAATTTCTTTCCGCACGCACGCGGTTAAAATTATTCCCACAGCTCCGTCGTGAAATTTCGCCGGGCGCCTGATGCAGAAATTTTATCTATCCGCGCAGCGAGCGGCTGCCGTTTGCTAGCAAAATTTAGCATGAATCTGGCACCGTGACCGCGAAAAATCGTAGGATCAGCAGCAGCTCACCTCTGCAAAATTTAGCATATTTGTCGCCGCAGCCGCGTGCAGCCGCCGTTCTTTAAATAAACCGCAGCATAACCCGCGAGATCGCCCGCCGCTAGGAGTGAAAAACCGCAAAACTATGCGGCGCGACAAGGCATAAATTTAAAATTTAGAGGCTTTGTCCTCTTTGTATTATCCCGCGCGAATAGCGCTACGAGGCGTAAATTTAAAATCTAGGGCGCAAATTTAAAAGCTTGAGATTTACAGCCTCAGCTCGATCGCCAGATCCTTTACCGCTTTGAGATTCACCTTGCCGCTACCGAGCACCGGGATTTGCTCGACCTTTTTCACGACGCTCGGCTGCATTATCGGCGCGAGCGTGGAGTCTTTCAGGCGGCGCGAAATTTCATCCTCGCTCGTCTCGCCCACGTAAAGCAGAGCGATCTTTTCGCCCTTTTTCTCGTCTTTTAGGTTCACGCACGAATAGATCGCGCTCTCGCCTAAAATTTCGCCCACGGCGCTTTCTACTGCGCCCAGGCTAATCATCTCGCCGCCGATTTTAGCAAAGCGCGAAAGGCGGTCGGTGATAAATAAAAACCCGTCGTCGTCGATATAACCGATGTCGCCGCTTTTGTAGTAGCGCACGTCGTTTATTTGCGCGATTGCTTCGGCGGTTTTTGCCGGCTCATCGTAGTATTCCTTCATAACCTGATGTCCGCCGATTAAGATAAGCCCCTCCTGCCCGTTTGATAGCGGTTGCAGCGAGGCGGGATCGGTTATTTTTATGACCGTGCCTGCAAGCGGCAAGCCGACGCTCTTTTCGCGGTTGAAGTGAAGCTCTTTGAAAAAATCGGGCTCGAGGACATTCGGCGTATTTACGCTCACCACCGGCGCAGTCTCAGTCGTGCCGTAGCCCTCGTAAATTTCGATGCCAAATTTTATCTTAAATTCCTTGCGGACGTTTTCGTTTAGCTTCTCCGCGCCCGCAATCGCTAGGCGAATGCTTGCCAGCATAAGCGGATTGAGCCTTTTATTTTTGGTGTAGAGTCTAAAAAACGTCGACGTGCCGAACATTATCGTAGCGCCGTATTTTGCGCTCATCTTGCCGACGCTAAAGGCGTCCGTAGGATCGGGCACGTGGATGCTTAAGATTCCGTCGTTTAGCGGAAAGAGCGTCGTTACGGTAAGTCCAAAGCAGTGAAAGATCGGCAGCGACGCTAAAATCGCGTCGTGCTCGGTGGCGTTTATGAGCTCTGAAATTTGACGGACGTTCGCCATTATATTTTTATGCGTCAGAACCACGCCTTTGGGCTTTCCCTCGCTGCCGCTGCTAAATAAAATGGTCGCTACGTCATCTATCGCGTGCGGCTTAAAATACAGCGCGCGAAATAAAATTTTAGGCATCAGTAGCGATTTTAGCGCGCAGGTTATGCGCTCGTTTTTAGAGGCGCCCTCGCTTAGATCCTCAAGATACACGAGCCGATCGCCGATCGAACCCTCCAGCTCAAAACCCTTTGATTTGAGCTTTTCTACGAATTTGCGCGAGCTGATGATCGTGCGGATATTCGCTTTATCCGCGCAGTAGATTAAGTTCTCTTCGCTTAGCGTGTAGTTTAAATTTACGCTCGTTTTGCCCATCGCAAAAAGCGTTAAATTTACGGCGCTTGCGATGACCGAGCTAGGCAAAACGATACCTACGTTTTCCTCGCTATCTATGCGGCTCTTTAACCTTTTGCGAAGTATCAAAACGGCGCTCATCATCGCTAAATTTGTGAGACTTGCTCCCGTACTATCGACCGCCACGCGCTTAAAAGGCGATCTTTTGGCCTGATTTAGCCAGTTGTAAGCAAGCGGCTTTAGGCTTGCGAGGTATTTGCCCCAGCTGAAAAACGACAGCTCCGTTACCGCGCGTTTTACTTCGTGCGCCTTGGAATTTGCTTCGATCGGCGCGCCGAAGCTTACGCGAAGTGCGTTTTTGCCGCTTTGCGAAATCGTTCTTTTATAATGCTCGCTGGCGCGTGAAAACGTCGATCCCCAAAGCCCTCTGATATAAAAAGGCACGATGACGGAGTTCGTATCGTGCGCGGCTAGCTCAAATCCGCCCTGAAACTCGTCTATGCGGCCGTTGTAACTGATGTGACCCTCAGGGAAGAGCCCAACCACTTCGCCAGCATTTAGCGCCTCGCGGATGCTTTCGATCGCGCTTTTGCTCACGCCCGCTCCGATCGGAATGACGCGGAAAATTTTAAAAAACCACTTCAAATACCACAGATCGTAGTAGCTGCGATGCATCACGAAGCGCACCCCGCGCGGGCAGGCAAGCTGCACCACCGCCCAATCGATCCAGCTGATGTGGTTACCCAAAAGTAGCACGCCGCCTTTTTGCGGGATGTTTTCGATGCCGTCTACGTGGACTTGGTAGCCAAATTTCATAAACGGAATGAGTAAAATTCTAACGAAAAGCTGCGGCAGATATTTTGCGCCGAAGATCCCGCAGATAAGTACGCACAGCGCCGCCATAACGAAAATTTCGCCGCTGGCGACTGCAAAATGCACCAAGATGATGGCGATGAGCAAAAACAGCACCATAAAGATATTTTGGATGAAATTTGAGCCCGCGAGCACCCGTCCCATGCGCTCATCGGCGGTGAAAAACTGAATGACGGCGTTGAGCGGCACGATGAAAATTCCGCCGCTAAATCCGAAGAAAAACGACGCCGTACCGAGCCAAAATACCGAGTGCGCGTTGGCTAGTACCATTAGCGCGAGCGCCAGACCAAATGCGCCGAACGGCACGATACCTAGCTCGATATGCTTTTTGCAGTAGCTACCCGCAAAGATCGAGCCTAATGCGATTCCGATCGCGCTAAGAGCTAAGATCACCTGGATCACCATTACGTTGTCGCTGCCGCTAAGGCTCTTGTAGTGAGCCGGGAAAGTCGCTATTACAAGCTGCGAGACCGCCCAAAACATCGAAAGTCCAAGCGTGCAGAGCAGGACGTTTTTGTCTTTGATTACAAATTTTAAATTTTGCTTCAGATAGCGCAGGCGTAGATATTCTTTCGTGTCAAATTCCGCCTGCGGTTGCGCGGCGTCGAAGAATGGAATTTTATACGAGTAGTATGTTTCAAGCGCAGAGCCCGCGACCAAAAGCACGCCGATGAACCAAACCGAGCTCATCAGCTCGCTCGCGTCGCTGCTGCGCGTCGCAAACAGCTCGAAAATCACCGAAAAAACAAGAGATGAAAGCAGAATCGCGATGATGGTAAGCGCCTGCACGAGGCCGTTTGCCGCGCCTAAATTTTTCGCGCCGACGATCTTTTTAATCAGGCCGTATTTGGCGGGCGAGTAGATCGCGCTTTGCGCCGCAAGTAGGATCGTCATAAAAAACGCAAAATAAAACCACCCGCACGCATAACCAAGCGTAATGAGCGCGGTAAGCGCGACGCCGAGTTTCGCGCAGATCCGCGTAATGCGGGTGCGCGAGAATTTGTCGTTGAGATAGCCGCTGGCGCTAAAAAGAAATACGTAAGGCAGCAAAATCAGCAAATTTACAAGCGAGGTAAGGGCGATGAGAGCGCCGGAATCGGCGCTTTTGACAAGGACGTTTTGGATCGTGATCTTATGACCCAGATCGACGCTTGCGTTGATAAACATAATCGCCAAAAACGGCAAAAATCCGTTGATTTTTAGTAAAGATTTCAAGCTGCCTCCTTTAAAAACGGGATTTTATCTCACGGAAGTTAATAGACACAAATTTAAGGCGGCTTCGCTACAATTACGCAAAAATTAAAGGAAAAATATGAAAGTGCAAATCACAAATCGCGACGTCGATAACCTCAATAAATTTATGCTGCTTTACAGCAAAAAGGCGCGTAAGCAGCGCCTAGTCAGCACCTACGCCATACCGTTTGAGTTTTTGCTTATGGGCATCATCATCGACGGGCTTTTAAAAACGGCGCCGATTGCGAGCGTGGCGTCGGTTATTTTGGGTGCTGCGTGGCTGATTTTTTATCCAAAATTTTACCGCCGCATGCTAAGAAAACATCTCTCTGCCGCTAAGCTCGCGCAAGACTCGAGCACGGAGATGAGCTTCGTCGCGGACGGCGAGACGATCTCGTTTTCAAAGGGCGAGCCGCGCGCAAGCGAGAAATTTGCCGCGCGCTCGCTAAATCGAATCGCTGCGAGCGGGGAGAATTTTTTCTTGGCGTTTGATCGCGGCTTTCACATCGTCCTTCCCAAAAATGCCGAGACGGGCGCTGCGGTGCAGCAACTCGCGGGTCTGCGCGGGCTACAGATCGAATCCGTGTATATGGACGTTGAAATTTAACTCGGACGCAGCCTGCACCACTTAAAGCGTCGTCGGGGGATGGGTGGGGCTTGTGGGCGAGCAGAGCAATGCGG
>UQCL01000039.1 GCA_900539505.1 uncultured Campylobacter sp.
TGCAGCGTAGTCTCGTGGGCTCGGAGATGTGTATAAGAGACAGGCTTATAGCGTCTATCATCATCGCATTGATCGTAAAATCGCGCCGCCTACTAGCCTCATGTTCGTCCGTAGCCAAAGCAACGCTAAAGCCCTTGTGTCCGATGCCTGTCTTACTCTCGGTGCGCGGCAGCGAGATATCAAAGCTTTTGTATTTATAAACGAAGTAGCTTTTGCCGACGCCCTGTGCGCCGAAGTCCTGCATAATTTGCTCGAAACGGCGCGGATCCACATCGTAAAGCTCCACATCCACATCAGCGCTCGCCCGCCCCAAAAAATGATCACGTACGCAGCCGCCCACCAGATAGATGCGCGAGCTAAATTTTTTAAGATAATCTAAAAGCGCGATAAAATCGTCATTTTGATAGATTTTCAAGTCGGTTTTCGATACTTGCAAGCAAAAATTCCATAAATTTTAAATTTAGCTCCACGCGCGCGTTCAAATCGCCTTTCTCAAAAGCGTTCAGCCCCTCAAAAAGCACTAAAATTCGCTCTTTTATCGCACTCAAAAACTCCGCTTCGCTTGAAATTTTAAAATCTGTATTTGCGAGATATTTTGATTTATCGCCCGCTTGTCTCGCAGCCCCAAGATGTCGCGCTTCCTCGGGCTGGTGCGTGGCGGAATTTTGAGCGCTAGAAGAGGCAAAACTTCCCGCTTGCATATCCTGTGCGGCAGAATTGCGAAGCTGCGGCATGGCGAGCTCATGGTCTCGCACCCCGGGCGTCGTAAAATTCTGCGGCTGTGAAACGAAATTTTGCTGCTGCACGGCAGCATTGCGGATATTTAGCGCGACGGAATTTTGAGCTTGAAGCGACGCTAAATCCTGCTTTTTAGAATGCGCCGTACCGAAATAATCGTCAGCTTCGCTTTCTTTGAAATCAGAGCCAGGCCCAAAATCGTCATTGCTTAGCTCCTTAAAATGCGCGCCCAAAATACGAGGCGTCAAATCTTGCTCGCTTTGAGAGTCGTCATCCGTAGAATTTAGTGCTAATTCAAAATCTTTACTTTCGGCAGAGCTTTGCGCTATGCTTGCGTCCCTGCTTTGCGGCGAAACAAACCCATTCATATCGCTGCCTAAACTATCGTAAATTTCACCTGCGATGCCCGATAAATCACGAAAGCTTTCGTCAAATTTCGCAGCGGAGTTTTTTAAAATTTCATCGTTTGCAAAGGTTGAATTTGTGGAATTTTTGCCGCTTGCAGAAGCAGAATTTTTAAAATTCTCTCCGTTTAGAGAGGCGGAAGCCGCAGAATTTTGACCGCCTGTAAGATCAGAGTTTTTAAAATTCTCCTCGCTGGAAAAAGTAAAATTTTCATCTTTTGCGGCAGATTTTTTTAAAGTAGCGTCCGCTGCAAATTCTGCGCTGCTAGGCGCAGAGCTCTTACTCGCCATTGGATTTGAATGATCGAAGGCGGAATTTAAAGCGTCCGATGAAACAAAGCGCGAAGTGGAATTTTTGGTATCTAAGGAAGTGAAATTTTGCGCGTTTGATGAAGCGATATCCAGTGCAGATGTAGAATTTAAGGCATCAGGTGCAATGGGATCTGGCGCAAAAGAAGCGGGGCTTAAAGCATCCTGCGTTCCTGCTTCAGCGCCGTTTGCATTCACAGCCTCCTCTTGCTGCACCGCCAAATCTTGCACGCGCTTTTGTGCTTTCATCTCATTTACTGCTTCGATGATATCTTCCAGTTCATTTTCATACATCAATTAGCCACCTCTTAAATTCTGCTTGTTTGCACGCATCGACGCTTAAAAAGCGCTCCAGCATCGCCATATTAACGCCCGAGCTTACTCTATGATTTAAATTTAGCCGCGCAAAAAGCACAGCCGCATCACCATCTTGCGGATTATCGCGTAAAATACCGCGACAAATCCGCATCGCGCCGTAGATGTCGCCTTTTTTCTCAAGCTCCATAGCGTATGCTAGCGCGCCATTCAAAGCTAACTCCTAAGCCTTGGCCGCGTAATCTGCGATGATCGAGCCGATCTCTGCGGTCGAGCAAATTTCTTTGGCATCGTATTGCGCGATATCCTTGGTGCGGTATCCGTCGCGAAGTACGGCGCGCACGGCACTTTCGATCGCGGCTGCGGCCTCATTTTCGCCGAATGCGTATTTTAACATCATCGCCGCGCTTAAGATCGTAGCGATCGGGTTTGCGATCCCCTGCCCCGCGATGTCGGGCGCGCTGCCGTGGATCGGCTCGTAGATGCCTACCTTTCCGCCGATGCTCGCACTCGGAAGCAGCCCGATCGAGCCGCAGATCATGCTCGCCTCATCGCTTAAAATATCGCCGAATAAATTCTCGGTCAAAATCACGTCGAACTGCGCAGGCGCCCGCACGAGCTGCATCGCGGCGTTATCCACGTACATAAACTCCAAATTTATCCCCGCATAATTTTTCGCTAGCTCGCTTACGACCTCGCGCCACAGCTGGCTTGTTTCAAGCACGTTGGCCTTATCCACGAGCGTTATCTTTTTATTTCGCAAAAGCGCTGCCTCAAAGGCAACTTTTGCGACGCGCTCGATCTCAGAGACGTTGTAGCACATTGTATTTAGCGCATCCTTTTCGTTTTTTGCGCGCGGCTGCCCGAAATAAATCCCGCCCGTAAGCTCGCGCACCACCATTATATCGACGCCTTTGATGATCTCGGGCTTTAGCGTCGAAGCGTTTATCAGCTCATCAAAAATCATCGCAGGACGCAGATTTGCAAAAGCTCCAAGCTCTTTGCGGATTTTAAGCAGTCCGCTTTCTGGGCGCAGTTCGCGCGGCAGGCCGTCCCATTTAGCGCCACCGATCGCACCGAAAAGCACCGCGTCGCTTGATTTAGCGGCATTTAGCGTTTCATCCGGAAGCGGAACGCCCATAATGTCGATTGCCGCGCCGCCCATCAAGCGGTAGTCAAAATTTAGCTCGAAATTAAATTTATGGCTTACGGCATCAAGCACTTTTATCGCTTCTTCGATGATCTCAGGACCGATTCCGTCGCCTTTTATCACGCATACGTCGTATTTTTTCATCCAAATTCCTTACAAGTTTATCTTTGTTTTTGCGTAATTTATCGCTCCGCCCGCGTCGAGTAGCTTTTGCATAAACTCGGGGATCGCGCCGAATTTATACTGAGTTTTTTGAGTTAAATTTTTAATTACGCCGCCCTTTAGATCGATGCTAAGCTCGTCGCCCTGCGCGATCTTGTCCGTCTCGTCGCATTCGAGGATCAAAAAGCCCGTATTGAAGCTGTTTCGATAAAAAATCCTAGCGAAGTTCTTTGCGATCACGCATAAAATTCCGGCGGCCTTAAGCGCCATCGGAGCGTGCTCGCGCGAGCTGCCGCAGCCGAAATTTTTCCCCGCTACGATGATGTCGCCGCGAGTTATTTTGGACGAAAAATCCTTGTCCGCATCCTCCATGATGTGCGTCGCAAGCACCGCCGCATCGGAGGTATTTAGGTAGCGCGCCGCGATAATAATGTCGGTGTCGATATCATCGCCGAATTTCCATACTTTTGCCATATTTCCGCCTTAAATTTTAAAATAGATGTGCGATTTTACCGATAAATTTATTAAAATCCGCTCAATCGCTCCGATATGAGGCCGATATGAGGGCGGAATTCCTCGCTTGAAATTTAGGGCTAAATTTAAACGCAAAGCCGCAGAAATAGAAAGTGCGGAGGCGTTAAATTTTAAAGCGGCAACGTAAGGGAGGCGGAATTTCGGCGTGCTAATTTTTGTCTTGGGAACGCGGAATTTTAGAAAGCAATCTTAAATTTAGCTAAAAATATAACCTAAATTTTAAAATTTGGCCTAATTTCTAGAATTTGAAAAATCATTAAATTTAGATAGTTTGCGCCGTATATAAGCGAAAATAAAGAGCGTTTCGGTATAATCCGATTTTCCAAAACCAAATACACAACGACACAAGGAGATTTTATGGCGAGCCCAAAAGACGCCTTAACGCCCATCGAGCAGTTCTTCGACGATAATCAAAAAAGCTACATCACCTACGAAAGACTGATAAAATTTTTCGACAAAGCTCCCACCGCAACGGCCGTTAAGAAGGTCGAAGCGCTTACGAAAAAATTTGACGTCGAGCTGATCTCCGCCGCAGAAATCTCCAAAATCAAAAATTTAGAGGACGCGAAGCTCAAAGAAGCCACGCAAAAAAAGCTGCTGGACGAGGGCTGGGACGAGGAGTTTGATCTATCCAGCGACGTCGAGCTTTTGGAGTGGAGCCGTTCGGACAGCCCCGTGCGGATGTATCTGCGCGAAATGGGACAGATCCCACTGCTAACCAAAGAAGAAGAGATCGAGATCAGCAAAAAAATCGAGCTCGGCGAGGACATCATCATCGACGCGTTTTGCTCCGTGCCATATCTGATCGATTTTATACTTGATTACAAAGAGCCGCTCATCAACCGCGAGCGCCGCGTAAAGGAGCTTTTCAAGAGCTTTGACGACAGCGACGAAGAGGGTGAAGAGGAGGACGAAGAGGAACTATCAGAGGAGGATTACGACGACGAGGAGGATGAGGAGAGCGCGGACGAGGCGAAGCAAAGGCGATCCAAAAAGAACGATAAGCGCGCTCTAAAGGTCATTGAAAGCTTTAAGGCTCTTGAAAAAGCCAAAAAAGACTGGATGAAATTCGCCGAGAAAAATGCCGAGGCGATTAAGGAGAGCAAGGGAATTTTATCGAAGCTAAACTTGGCGTTTAAAAAGAAAATTTTAAAAGAAAAGCTTATGGATCTGGGGCCTACGAGCAAGCTCATCACCGAGATCGTAAAATCGATGGAGACCGCGCTAAAAAGCGACGAGGGCTTCGAAAAAGAGCTCAAGCGCCTGGAATACAAGCTGCCGATGTTTAGCGCCGAACTGCGCGAAAATCACAAAAAAATTCTAAAAGAGATCACAAGGCTTAGCAAAGACGATATCATCGCGCGCGTGCCGGAAGCTACGATGGTCTCGACCTACGTCGATATAAAAAAGCTCTTTTTGACAAAAGAAGCGAGCAAAAAAAGCTTTAATCTCGAGCCCGAGCGGCTGAAAGAAATTTTAGAGCAGATCAAGCGCGGCAAGCGCATCAGCGACAACGCAAAGGCGCGCATGGCGAAGTCCAACCTGCGCCTGGTCGTCTCCATCGCCAAGCGCTACACCAACCGCGGGCTGCCGTTTTTAGACCTCATCCAGGAGGGCAACATCGGACTTATGAAGGCTGTGGATAAATTTGAATACAAGCGCGGCTATAAATTTTCGACCTATGCGACGTGGTGGATCCGCCAGGCGATATCGCGCGCCATCGCCGATCAGGCCCGCACGATCCGCATCCCGATCCATATGATCGAGACGATAAATCGAATTAATAAAATCACGCGCAAATATATGCAAGAGGGCGGCAAGGAGCCCGATATCAACGTCATCGCGCAGGAAGTAGGCCTTAGCGTTGATAAAGTAAAGCAGGTCATCAAAATCACAAAGGAGCCGATCAGCCTAGAAGCGCCGATCGGAAATGAGGATGACGGTAAATTCGGCGATTTCGTCGAAGACAAAAGCTCGGTTTCGCCGATCGAACAAATTTTAAAATCCGATCTCAAAGAGCAGATCGACGATATCTTGGAACAACTCAACGACCGCGAGCGAACGGTTATCCGCATGCGATTCGGGCTGCTTGACGACGAGAGCGACCGTACGCTTGAAGAGATCGGCAAGGAGCTCAATATCACCCGCGAGCGCGTCCGCCAGATCGAAAGCTCGGCGATCAAAAAGCTAAAACACCCAAAAATCGGCCGCAAACTCAAGACCTATATCGAGAGCTAGAACAAAACGCCGATATAGCGATCTAGCACACGCCGAGGTAGCGGGCTTTTTAAAGCGATGTTATCGCGCGTACTTGTAAAATCATAGAATTCCGCTCTAAATCCAAAGCGGAATTCTAAAAAATTTTATAAATTCTACGATTTTGCTTAGTTTGATATGCAAACCGAACTGAGTAGTGTAGGTTATTCAAGGAGACTTTATGAAAACTTTAGTAATTGTTATTTTAGACGGCTTTGCCGACTGGGAGGCTTCGCTACTGGCCCCCGCACTACGATATTTCACGGACTATAGCATCCTTTATGCCTCAACCGATAAAAACGAGAAAGTATCGTTCGGAGCTTTACGCGCAAAACCTGATTTAACAATAGATGAAATTTCGCCAGATGCCGCGGCAATCGTGTTAATCGGCGCTAGAAATTCATGGCGCGAACTGCCTAGCGAAAACGCCTCAAAAATTGCTAATTTAATAGAGGAATTTAAACAACAAGGCAAGGTGGTAGGCGGTATTTGCGATGGGGCGTATTTCTTAGCGGCGGCAGGAGCGCTAAATGACTGCCATCACACCGCAAATAGCCTAGCAGACATCGTTAATTTGCCAAAATACAAAAATAAGCATGCCTTTATACAAACAAGTCGCGAAGCCGTAGTAGACGGTAAAATGATCACCGCAAACGGAAACGCATTTATTGATTTTACTATTCAAATGCTGCGCGCCTTAGGAGATATAGACGAAGCAATAATTTCCCAGTGCGAACAAATGTGGCGATAAGTAGGCAGTGCGCGTTTAGCAAATAAAATTTTGCCGAAGCAACACTCGAGCATATAAGCACAAATGAGATGCAAAAAATACTGAAAATGAAATTTTGCCGAAGCGGTACGACATCGACGCTCGCTAGGTCTAACACAATACCTTAGTTTGCATGCTTCCGTGCAAATACAGCATGGAATTTTACGCTCGTTTTGCCACTAAAATTATATACGGCGCGAGCCTAAGCCAACAGACGCTATGAAATTTAAAACAAAGTGCGCCGCCAAAGCAGTACTTCAGCACGCGCCCATCGTCGTAAGCAAAAACGACGTCTTTCCCGTCTCGCCTTTAAATTTAATGGAGCTCACCATGCCTCAATAACCCTCACACGGCGAAATTAAATAGGTCTCGTAAAGCCAAAGCTACAAAGCTTGCTTTGTACATCTTATTTGCCACTTTATACCGAGTCCCGTTATCTCCCGCCGCCTCATTATTGCGCGCCGACATACAATGCAATACCTGTAGCTTTTATGGCCCGTTTATCACATCCCACCGCTATGATGCCTTGCCCATAATGGAACGCTTCAAAAATATGGTAGAGCCGTCTCTCTTTACTTACACTTGCTGTACTCGCAATCGCAACGCCCATAAATTTGCCGCATTGCTGCGCTGGCAACCGCAACACTATCTAAATTTACTGCTCCGCCGTGCCGTCCCGCTCTTAAAATTTACCTTATTTAGCCAAGGATGTGCTGGATAATACGACGTCGGTATTTTCGTCTCGCTCTTAAATTTACCTTCCGTAGCGTTGCTAAATTTAACCGCGTCGCAAGCTGCGCTTTCTAAGATAATTATAAATCCAAGCGCCAAGCACCAAAACAGCCGCGAGGCAATACATATAAAAGGCCGCGCCGTTTTCATACTCCACGTCCTGCGCGATAAAAACGGGCTGCGACATTTCTGGGTTTCGCGCCGCCTCGTCCGCGATCTGCGCCATCACCTCATCGTCATGCACGTCTAGCGTGATCTTTCGCAGATCGATGAAATTCGTCCGCTTATCCAGATGCCTGCCGCTGCGACCCGTGACGTAAACGCTATGCGAGTAAAAATTTAGATAATAAAATCCCGCGTCGTCCTTAAAAAGCCTTTCCGAGATCTGCCGCACGGCGCCTTTAAACGGATTATCGCCCGCCCTTTTTAGCGCGCTTAGCCGGCTGGCGTCTGCGCCAAATTTATAATAAACGTACCAAAACGCGTCCTTGAGCCGACCCTCGATGCCGCTAGCGCGCGGACGATTTAAAATTTTATCCTTGCTTAGATAAAATATGCCGTTTTTGCTCGCAAACAGCATGTATTCCTGATGCCCGCTCTGAAAATTTAGCGGCGTATAGGGCTCGTTTGCGACATCAAATCTCTCGTCGTTCATCAGCACCGCACCCGTAGCGGGATCAAAAAGAAACTCTATGCCCGAGTTTGGCTCCACGAGATACATCTGTTCGCTAGGCGTGAAATTTAGCCTCTCGCCGTCCGCATAGACGCTGCGTCCGTCGCTTAGCCACCGATCGACCGGGCGAAAGTGCGCGGGCGAGCCTGGGCCGTCTTCGTGTATGATTTTTAGCCTTATCTGTTTTAGATTTTTTGCATCCGCACCCGCTAAAATTTTACCCTCGTAAAATACCCGCTCGCCGTCGGTGGCGACGTATGGGCTCTCCGTCAGCGGCGAGATGGGCTCGCTAGTATCAAGTCTAGCGTAAGGGTAGTTGTACTCCTGCGGCCATTTGGAGAGCCCAAAGGCGTGGAAAAATACCTTGTAAATGTAGCTTATAGCGCCTCCCATGCGCTGCGTAACGTCCGAGCAGAAGTAGCTCACGCGCCCGTCGCTGTAGTAGCGAGAGCCGATCTTTTGCGTGCGAGCGGGATCGAGCCCCGACATCTTTCGAGCGCCGCAAAATACGCGGCTAGCGTCCATACCGACATTTGTGTAGGAGTATCTGCCGGTATCAAGCGCGCGAAAGCTCGCTGCGTCCGCGCCGCCCTCTAGCTCGTAGGGAGCGAGGTTCCAAGAGCGTAGATAAATTTTGCCGCCGATGTTGAAATAATCGCTGCGGCCGATCTTTTGCGCGTCCGCGGGCAGCTCGCGCGAGCGGTCATACACCGATAGCTCATAGATAAAAACGAGCGAGACGAAAAGCGGCACGAAAAGTACCGCAAAGAGCAGCTTTAGCGCTTTTTTATCAAATTTGCTTAAATTATTCGCCTTTTTCATAAGGCAATTATATATCTTGCTAGTTTAAAACGTTAGAAATTTAAAAGCGTTTGCGGGGAAATTTTAAAATTTAGAGTGCGGAAAGCTACGGGTAAATTTGACGGCGAAATTTTAGCTCAAATTTACCCGCAACCGCGCGAAACTATGCAAGCTCCGCGCAAATTTAACTTAGTACCCCTCAAAATGCTTGGTCTTTGGCAGCACCAAATTTAGCGTAATGCCGATGAGCGCACCGAGCCCCACGCCGCTAAAGCTCATCGCGCCAAAATCCAGCACCATGCCGCCGATCGCGCAGACGAAGATGAGCGCGACGATGATCATATTGCGCGGCTCGGCCAGATCTACGCTGTTTTTTATGAGCGTTTCCATGCCCACGCTGGCGATGATACCGAAAAGCAGCAGCATAATGCCGCCGATGACGGGAGCTGGGATCGTGGAGAGCGCGGCGCCGAGCTTGCCCACGAAGGCTAGCAGTATCGCAGTAAGCGCGGCAAAGGTCATGATAGCGGGATTATAGGCCTTCGTGATGCTGACTGCGCCCGTGACCTCGGAGTAGGTGGTGTTTGGCGGTCCGCCAAAGCAGCCAGCTAGCGACGTCGCAAGCCCGTCGCCTAGCAGAGTGCTTTTAAGCCCAGGGTTTTTAAGGAAATTTTCCTTCGTGACGTTGCTGATCGCAAGCATATCGCCGATGTGCTCGATTGCGGGCGCGATCGCGATAGGCACCATATAGATCACGGCTTCGAGCTTAAAAACCGGCGCAGTGAAATGCGGCACCGCAAACCACGGCGCGGACAAAATCGGCGTAAAATCCACGATGCCGATAAATAGCGATACGCAGTATCCAGTCGCAATACCGCACAGGATCGGCACGAGGCGCAGCATACCGCGACCAAACATCATAACGACGATAACCGCCGAGAGCGAGATGAGCGCGATAGTAAGCGACTGCCCCTGCGTATATAGCGCCTCTTTGCCCTTGCCCATGACCATATTTACGGCTGCGGGCGAGAGGATGAGGCCGATCGTCATGATGACGGGGCCCACGACCACGGGCGGTAAAATTTTATGCAAAAACCCCTCGCCTTTGAGCCTAATAAGCAGGCTTAGAACCACGTAAAAAAGCCCCGCCGCGATCACCCCGCTCATCGTCGCGGCGATGCCCCACTCCTTCACGCCGAAGCTTAGCGGCGCGATGAACGCGAAACTAGACGCGAGAAAGATCGGCGGGACGTGTTTACGCGTGATGAGCTGAAACAGCAGCGTGCCGATGCCCGCCGTAAACAGCGCCACGGACGTATCAAGCCCCGTTAAGATCGGCACCAGCACGAGCGCGCCGAATGCGACGAATAGAAACTGTACACCGACGAGAGCGTCGCGTAGCCTGAGATTGTAGCCTTCGTATTTTTCCATCTTGTTAATTCCCCATTCGCTATGGATTTTTGATAAATTTTTACTACTTGCTGCAGTCACGGACGAATAGTCCGCTCCTTTGCAAGCAATAAAAATTTATCAAAACTACACATCATATGTCTTGAATATTTTCAAAATTTACGCCTTTCCGCCTCATTTTACCGCAAATTCTATCCAAAGCACACGATTGCGCTCCTTCCTTTGCTCATTTCCGCCTCGTCTAAAGAAAAATATCACGCCTAATTTTTAAATCTGACACATCAAAAATTTTGACATGCCCAGTCGCAGACGGGCAGTCCGCTCCACCCTCCACTGCCGACCATCGGCGGCTGCAAGCAAAACGAAGCAGTAGCGCTTCTAAACTACCTGCGATCCACCTTAAATGTTTTAAAATTTTAGCCTCTTTTTAAAATTTTACGACCTCGCTTTAAAATTTCGCACTCAAGCTTAAAGCTAAATTTCAAATCAAAGCCGCGTAAACAGATCCAAACAGACAACGACCAAAATCCGCAAACCAGCAACTAAATTTCACAAACATAGCGGATAAATCAAAACTATACAGACCGAATTTACCGCTAAAATTTAGCGAGTAAATTCCATCGTACGGCTATTTTTTGCGAAGCAGGTCCTTTAGGCTCGCTCTTACGTCCTTGCCACGCAGAATTTGCGCGACCTCGGTAGCGATCGGAGCGTAGATCTTGTGCTTTGTTGCGATATTTACGACCGCTTCGGTCGTAGCTACACCCTCGGCGACCTCGCCCAACTCGCGCAGAATTTCCTCAAGCCCTTTGCCGCGCGCAAGCCCTAATCCCACGCGGTAGTTTCGCGATAGCGCACTCGAGGCGGTCAAAAACAAATCGCCCACGCCGCTTAAGCCCAAAAAGGTCTCGTCTCGCGCGCCGAAAAACTTGCCGAAGCGCGCGATCTCTACGATGCCGCGCGCGATCAAGCTCGCTCTAGCGTTATTGCCGAGCTCGAGCCCATCGCAAACGCCGCTAGCGATGGCGATGACGTTTTTATACGCGCCGCACACCTCTGCGCCGATGATATCACCACTCGTGTAGGTCTTGATGTAGGCAGGGAAGGTGCTTGCGAAAAGTTCGGCTAGATTTTCGTTACACGAGCTTACGACGAGCGCACAAGGCAGCTTCTGCATGACTTCGGTGGCAAACGACGGACCTGATAAATAAGCAAGATTGCCGCGTGCGACGTACGCTTCAAAAATTTCGTTTAAAAACCTGCCGCTAGCCACGTCAATGCCCTTGGAAGCGACTAGAATTTTTTGATTTTTGTAGGTGAAATTTTGATCCAGCCACTGCGCGGTTTGTTGTGCCGCGAGCGCAAACACCAGTGCTTCGCATTCCAGCGCTTCGCTCACGCTTACAAAATGCGGAATTTGCCTTGGCGTGCGCGAAGTGATGACACATTCGTTTTTCGCGCTAAGCGCGTCAAAAAGCGCGCTACCCCATTTGCCCGCGCCGATAACCGCGATTTTCATTATGTTCCTTTTTAAAAATTTATTCGCAAATTTGCGGTTTTTCAAATTTCATTCTCTTGAAATTCCCACTCTTTGAAAATTTAGCCCAAAAGCGCCGACATGAGCCCGTGCAAATGCTAGCCGAAGCCACGCTTTAAAATTCACTTTTTGAAATTTCGTCTCGTTAAAATTTCGTCTCGTTAAAATTTCGTCTCGTTAAAATTTCGTCTCGTTAAAATTTTGCGCTTTTGAAATTTACTCAGCAAAAACTTCGCTTTTTTAAAATTTACCTCGCTAAAATTTCATACTTTTAAGGTTTTGCTCTTCCGTCAAAAACACTTTCACAAAAGGCGCGGCAGTGAACGAATGAGGATTTTGAAACTCCATTATACATTTTAAAATTTCACTCGTGCATCGCCAAAGCAAATCAAATTTTTAAAAATTTTATTCAGACGCCCGATCGCAAATCGCGCTTTTAAATCCGCTTAAATCTATCAAGGCGTGCTTTGGGCCTAGATGATCTGCGGTCGCTCGCCATGTTATCGTTTGGCGCAAGATTTGGGGCACGCGCATCCGACGACGCAGCGATTGATTAAATTTAGCCTGCACATTGGCTTGCCACTCAAATTCGACCCTGCGTATTCGATCCTATCCGCGCACCCCGAGCTTCCGTTCTCGTTCTCGCAAGCAGGGCAATTTTACGCATTCCCTACAAGCTTTGCCGCGCTTTGACGGTAGCTGTGAGTAAAATTCCTAGGACGCGCTTCTTAAACCCCTCCGTCGCAGACCGACACTTGATGCAAACAGCCCGCACGAGAAAAAACGAACTCAAAAGAACAAAACGTGCGCGAGGCAGAGCGGGTAGCCGCCGAGATCGCGCCGAATGAAATATAACACGCAAAAGCCTTCGTCATTGGCGCGTTAAAGCTTTAGCTCGAAGCAAAACGCTGCGAGCAGATTTAAAATTTTATCCCTAAGAGCTTCATCTATCGCATGCATCGCGCCGCCTTTAATTCGCCGTTTGCTGCCGCGCAAGCTGCGAAATCAGCCCAGCTTCTGTTTTAAAAGCTCGTTCACCTTTGCAGGATTAAACGCGCCCTTGCCCTCTTTCATTACTTGGCCTACGAAGAAGCCGAATAGCTTGTCTTTGCCGCCGCGATAGTCCGCGACCTTGTCCTTGTTTTGGCTCATCACGCGCGCTATGATCTCCAAAATCGCGCCGTCGTCGCTTACCTGCCTCAAGCCTAGCTTGTCGATGACCGAGCTTACGGCCTCGTCGCGCTCCATTAAATAATCAAGCACCTCTTTGGCGGCCTTTTGCGATACAGCGCCGCCTTCGATCGCGCTTAAAAGCTCGTTCATCTTCGCGCTACCTACGGGCGAATCCTCGATCGTAACGCCGTTTTTGAGCCTGCCCGCAAGCTCGACGGTAAGCCAGCTGACGCAGAGTTTCGGCTCGTGTCCCGCCGCGATTAGATCCTCAAAAAATCGCGCGTTTTCGTAGGTCGAGATTATGATCTCGGCGTCTTTCTCTTTTACGCCCAGCTCTCGGACGTAGCGAGCCTTTTTCTGATCGGGCAGCTCGGGGATCTGCTGCGCAGCAGCCAGCATCTCGTCATCCACGATCACGGTTAGCAAGTCCGGATCGGGGAAGTAGCGGTACTCAGCGCTGTCCTCTTTGCTACGCATCGGTTTGGTGATAAACTTAGCGGTGTCAAAAAGGCGGGTTTCTTGCACGACCTCTTGCTCATATTTGCCGTCCTGCCAAGCTTCGATCTGACGCTCGATCTCAAACTCGATCGCCTTTTGGATAAATTTAAAGGAGTTTAAATTTTTAATCTCCACGCGCGTGTAGAGCTTTTGCTCGCCTTGCGGACGGATGCTGACGTTTACGTCGCAGCGAAACGAGCCTTCCTGCATATTCGCGTCGCTGATATTTAAAAAACGCAAAATGCTGTGGAGTTTTTTTAGATACGCGACCGCCTCATCCGCAGAGCGCATATCAGGCTCGCTTACGATCTCCAAAAGCGGCGTGCCGGCGCGGTTTAGATCGACCAGGCTGCGCGAGCTTTCGTGGTTATTTTTGCCCGCGTCCTCCTCTAGGTGCGCGCGCGTAATGCCGATGCGCTTGCTCTGTCCCTCTGCAGCTATAAAAAGCTCGCCGTGCTCGACGATCGGGATCGTCCACTGCGAAATTTGATACGCCTTAGGAAGGTCGGGATAGAAGTAGTTTTTGCGGTCGAATACCGACTTGCGATTGATCGTCGCATTGACGGCGATGCCGAAGCTGATGGCTTTTTTAACCGCCTCCTCGTTTAGCACGGGAAGAGCGCCCGGAAGCGCTAGGCAGGTCGGGCATACGTGCGAATTCGCCTCGTCGCCAAAGCTCGTGGGGCAGGAGCAGAAAATTTTGGTTTTGGTATTTAGCTGGCAGTGTACCTCCAGGCCGATCACGGTTTCAAACATAAACTTAACCTTTTAGAATAAAAATTTCGCGTAATTTTACAATTTTTTGCTTTAATACTCGCTTGCAGCGGCGCGCGGCAGAGGCTAAATTTTAAAATTTAATCGAATAGATTTCTATTCGCCGCTATGAAGGAGCTTTTCTTTCAGATCGAAAACATCGACCATCAAGCAGGTGATGATGACGCATATCACGCCCGGAGCGGTGCAGATGAAGAGGAATTTTAACCCCAAAAAATAAAATGACGGATAGGCAAAAAAGACGAATGCGCCGACGAAAATCAATCCGAACGACGCACCCACGAGGAAGTATAAGAAATTTCGCTTAAAATTAATGCTCATCGACGATCACGGCGCCCGCTAGATAAACGTAGCTTAAAACCATGAAAATGAAAGTCTGCAAAATCGCCATAAAAGTAAGCAGCGCAAACGGTACCATCGGCACTAGCGCAGGAGCGAGAGTAAGCATAACGAGTAGGAAGGTATCGTCGCCTTTGATATTACCGAAAAGTCGGAACGAAAGCGATACGACGCGCGAAAAATGCGAGACGATCTCTATGACGAACATAAACGGAGCTAGGATTTTCACCGGCCCCATAAAGTGCTTTAGGTAGTTGATCACGCCATGCTCGCGAACGCCCTCAAAATGGTAGTACAACCAAACGCAAAGCGTAAGCGAAAGGGTTAAATTTAGACTCGCGCTCGGCGACTCAAAACCCGGCACCAAACCGATAACGTTACTAAAAAATATCACAAATCCCAATGTTGCGATTAGCGGAAGATATTTTTTGGCTTGTTCCTCGCTGCCCATCGCGTCCTTACCGATCGTTAGCACGCCGCTTAGGTAGGCTTCGGCGATGTTTTGCATGCCATGTGGCACAAGCTGAAGAGAGCGAGTGGAGCAAAGCGCGACGGCTACGATGATAGCGACGACCAAAAAGAAGTAAAAAAGGTAGATAAAAGTGTGGTCGTAAGAAATTAAACCGCCGAAAAGGAAGATGTCTTTTAGCATAAAAACCCTTGATCGTTGAAATTTGAGGCGTATTTTACACTTCTATTCGTTAAAGTATATTTAAATTTGCGCCAGCGAGTAAAATTTTGAGCTTTGCGAGTTCTCACACCGCTTTGCTTGCCTAGCACTTTCGTCTAGCTTGCGCGCCATTTATGCGGGAATTTTGCGTTTTTTTGGCATTTAGCTCCATATTTACAGCAAATGACAAAATTTTAGCTGTAAGCACGAAATTTGCAGCTATACTGTCAATTTGCCATTATTACAAAAATAGAATTTATCTAGCGTATACAGAGAAGCCCTAAGCCGGCTGGCGGTAAAATTTGTATTTACAAATGCAAAAAATACGATAAAATTTACCGCGACGGCACCGTGGCGAATTCCAAGAATTCCAAGAATTCCAAGAATTCCAAGAATTCCAAGAATTCCAAGAATTCCAAGAATTCCAAGAATTCCAAGAATTCCAAGAATTCCAAGAATTACGCTCAGCTCAAAAAATCATAGTTAAAATTTTAGCAAACTCAGGACTTGATTGCTAAAATTTTATAAAATTTATATAAAAACCTTGACATATTGCCACTCAATGTTGTATAATACTGGCAATCTTACCGAAAGAGTGCTAAAAGTGAAAACGAATAAACGTGATATGATCCTGGAATCCATCATTTCCGCCTATCTCGATAGCAACACCCCGATCGGATCTTCAGAGCTGGGTGAGCGTATGGGCGTAGCGATGTCAGCGTCTAGCATCCGAATTTATTTTAAGCGCTTAAGCGACGAGGGGGCTTTGACGCAGCTTCATGTAAGCGGTGGTAGAATCCCCACAGTTGCGACGATGCAGGATTACTGGCGCGCTAGGCTTAGCTTCGACGATGAGTTGAAAATAGACGATGCTCGCGAGCTAGAAGCGGTGCTTGAGGATTTTGAAATTTACTGTATGATTTTCAACGCCGAAAACGAAGCCCTAAGCGAAGTTATCAATCACGATGATCGCTTCATAATCCTTACATTTAGAACGGATGAGATTATCTTAAAATACGATTTTAGAGTTTTTAAATTCTTATCAAATTTAATAGGAATTTCACTCGGAGATTTGGAGCTAGCTTCGATGCAGATCGGTCTGCGCGAGCTTAGCACCAAAATTAAAGAGCTAAAAAATTCTAAAATCGAATTTCTTTGTAACGAGGTCGTAGCATATAAAATTTTCAAAGACGAGCGGTTTAAAATTTTACTCAACCCCTCGATCGCCGTAAATTTTACTAAAAATTTGATCTTCGCGCCCTACTTCGAGTACGGATTTATGGGGATCAAACGCTCCGTGAAATTCGAAGGCGAGGATGCTACGATGATCTGCGCAGGCAGCGTTTACGAGAATTACGAGAAATTTTTTAACTACGCTAAAGGAGTAGCATGAGCCATAAATTTAAAGAGCACGGCGATAAAAACGCAGCGTGCGATAGTGAAGAAAAAGAGGTTTGCGAGCAGTGCGCGTCAGAGGCGGGCGAGCCGCAAGAGGCGCAGACATGCGACGATACCGACGCGCAGATACAAAAGCTTCAAAACGAGCTGAGTGAGATCACCGATAAATTTTACCGCGCCAATGCGGATTTTGAAAATCTCAAAAAACGTTTGGAAAAAGAAAAAGATAGCGCTGTTGCTTACGCTAGCGAGAGCTTTGCGAAGGATCTGCTGCCGATAATCGACGCGCTTGAGGAAGCCGCCAAAATTGATGTGGAAGGTAATGAGCTTGCGGATAAAATTGAGGTCGGCGTAAAACAATGTCTAAGCCTTTTTACAAAGACTTTTGAAAAATACGGTATCGTTCCGATAGCGACGGATGCGGGATTCGATCCTAGCGTGCATAACGCGATCTCGATGATCGAGGCAGAGGGTGCAAACTCGGGCGATATAGTTCAGGTCTATCAAAAAGGCTATATGTATAAGCAGCGCGTTTTGCGCGCCGCTATGGTAGTAGTGGCGAAATAATCGCTCAAATTTTAAAATTTTAAATTCAATACAAAGGATAACAAATGGCAAAAGTCATAGGCATTGACCTAGGAACAACAAACTCGTGCGTAAGCATATTCGAACGCGGCGAGAGCAAGATCATACCGAATAAAGAGGGTAAAAACACCACTCCGTCGGTAGTCGCTTTCACCGACAAAGGCGAGGTTTTAGTAGGCGACAGCGCCAAGCGCCAAGCAGTCACCAACCCTGAAAAGACGATCTACTCGATCAAGCGCATCATGGGTCTTATGATGAATGAGAAAAACGCGCAGGAAGCCAAAAAGCGCCTACCGTATAAGATTATCGACCGAAATGGCGCGTGCGCGGTAGAGATCGCGGGCAAGGTTTATACGCCGCAAGAAATTTCAGCCAAGGTGCTAATCAAGCTAAAAGAGGACGCTGAGGCGTTTTTGGGCGAGCCGGTTGTCGATGCGGTTATAACCGTGCCTGCATATTTCAACGACAGCCAAAGAAAGGCAACAAAAGAAGCAGGAACGATCGCGGGCTTAAACGTGCTTCGCATCATCAACGAGCCGACCGCAGCGGCGCTTGCGTATGGACTGGATAAAAAAGAATCCGAAAAGATCGTAGTTTACGATCTGGGTGGCGGTACGTTCGACGTAACCGTGCTAGAAACCGGCGATAGCGTCGTAGAAGTTTTAGCTACCGGCGGTAATGCATTTTTGGGCGGCGATGATTTCGATAACAAACTGATCGACTTTTTAACCTCAGAATTTCAATCTGAAACAGGCATCGACTTGCGCGGCGATGTCATGGCTATGCAACGCCTAAAAGAGGCTGCGGAAAACGCCAAAAAAGAGCTAAGCAGCGCGATGGAAACGACGGTAAATTTACCTTTCATTACCGCTGACGCTACGGGTCCTAAACACCTGATGAAAACCATCACTAGAGCTAAATTTGAAAGTATGATCGATTCTTTAGTAGATGAGACCATAAGCACGCTTAAAAAGGTCGTAAGCGATGCAGGTCTTAGCATGAACGACATAAAAGAAGTCGTCATGGTTGGCGGCTCGACGCGTGTGCCTTTGGTGCAAGAGGAGGTCAAAAAGGCTTTCGGCAAGGAGTTAAATAAGAGCGTAAACCCTGACGAAGTCGTAGCTATCGGCGCGGCGATTCAAGGCGCGGTCATCAAAGGCGACGTAAAAGACGTGCTACTACTCGACGTCACTCCGCTAAGCCTCGGCATCGAAACCCTAGGCGGCGTGATGACTAAGATCATCGAAAAAGGAACTACAATACCTACGAAAAAATCTCAAACCTTCTCGACTGCAGAGGATAACCAAAGCGCCGTTACGATCAACGTCTTGCAGGGCGAGCGCGAGTTCGCGAAAGATAACAAATCGCTAGGAAATTTCAACCTTGAGGGCATCATGCCCGCTCCTCGCGGCGTGCCGCAGATCGAGGTGGAATTTAACATCGACGCGAACGGAATTTTAACCGTTTCGGCAAAAGACAAAGCCACCGGCAAGGCAACCGACATCCGCATCACCGGCTCAAGCGGCTTAAGCGACGCCGAGATCGATAAAATGGTAAAGGATGCCGAGCTTCACAAAGAGGAAGACAACAAGCGCAAAGAAACCGTCGAGGCGCGCAACCAAGCCGATAGCATCGCACATCAAACCGAAAAGAGCCTAAGCGAGATGGGCGAGAAGGTACCGGGCGATCTACGCGCTAAGATCGAGAGCGCGCTAAACGATCTAAAAGCCGTGCTAAAGGATGAAAACGCGAGCAAAGAAGCGATAAACTCTAAAGTAGAAGCCCTAAGCAAGGTCGCCGAGGATCTATACAAGGCTGCCAGCGCAAATCAGGGCGCACAAGGCGGATCGCAAAGCGGCGGTAAAAAAGACGACGACGTCATCGACGCCGAAGTCGAATAACACCAGCGCAAAGTAAAATTTTATAACCGCGCGCTCGGTAGTTTTGCCTGCGCTTGAAAAGTAATTTTACCGGCGCGCGGCAGAAGCGACCCCATAAACCGCACATGAAATTTCATAGCTTCACAGGCTCGGGCGTTTTTCATACGCCCGAGCTTAACTGCAACTTCAAAATTTAATTCCCAACAAATTAAAATTTGAGTCACACATAAATACTACTAAATTTTGCGCTGTATAAATCTCGCTAGACATTAGAGCATATCCGAACGCGACTGAAATTTATCCCCACTGATCCCAAATATAGCTGAAATTTTAAGCCTATCGCCTACAAACGAAGCTGCGATAAATTTAAATGTATGGCGAGAAAGTAAAAAATGTATCGTAAAAAGACGCGGTAAGAAGCGCCGGTTAAATTTTAGAAGCAAAATAGCTAAATTTAAAGGCGCGCAGATTGATTTATGAAAAAGCGAAAGCCCAAAGGCGCGATTCGCCTTTGGGCTTTAAATTTAGCCTTATTTAGCTAGAGCTAATTCTTGCGAGTATTCGCATCAGGGGTGAAAAGCGGCTTATTTAGCAGCTTGAAATCGCCTACGAACTTCTGCCCCTTCTCGCTAGTGATCCATTTGATGAAGCGTTGCGCGTTTTCGTAGTCGGCTTTTGGGCAGTGCTTCGGATTGACCGCGATTACGGAGTAAAAATTCTTCAGATCGTTATCGCCTTCGTTGATGATAACCATATCCGGATTTCCCTTTTTATTGTCCTCATATTTGATGTAGGTGCCGCGATCGGTGAAGGTCACGCCCTTTTGCTCGGCGGCTGCATTGATCGTAGCGATCATCCCTTGGCCGGTTTGGTTATACCACGCCTCATTTTCAGGCACGGCGCCCTCAACCTTTTTCCAAATTCCTTTCTCTTTGTTATCGGTGCCAGATTTGTCGCCGCGAGAGAAAAATTTAATCTTCTCCGCCTTGATTAGCTCAAACGAGCCTTTAAGATCCTTGCCTTTAAATTTAGGCGCGATCGATTTATCGGCAATGAGGATAAAATCATTATACATAACGGGCGTGCGATCAACGCCGAAGCCTTTTTCTACAAATTCTTTCTCGACCTTCGGCGAATGCACGAAAAGTATATCCGCATCGCAGTTCTCGCCAAGCTTTAGAGCAGCACCCGTGCCTACCGCCGTCCATTTGACATCTACGCCGGTTTCCGCCTTATACGCAGGATAGATCGCGTCTAGCAAGCCCGTATTATCGGTGCTCGTTGTGGTTGCCATTACCAAATCGTTATCGGCGGCAAAAAGGCTCGCACTAAGAGCGAGCGAAACAAAAAATATTTTTTTCATGTTATCTCCTTTAAAAAATATGCTATTATAGCATATAAATTTGCCAGAATAGAACATTTAGGACACAATCTTGGACCTGTCTCTTATACACATCTCCGAGCCCACGAGACTACGCTGCATCT